>JAYTSB010000152.1:0-9126 GCA_043745825.1 Actinomycetota bacterium
CCCGGTTGCAGACGGAGATGAACGACTTTGCGATGGCCCTCGGTGGGGCCGAGGCGATGTTGTTGGAGGGAGCTGATCCGGCCATCAACCGGCGCGCCCTGCAGTTCCTCGGCCAGTGGAGCAGCAAGATCGGCGGTGGCACCGATCAGGTGCAGCGGAACATCGTCGGCGAGCGCATCCTCGGACTGCCCGGCGACATCCGCGTCGACAAGGACGTGCCGTTCGAGCAAACGCTCCGCTAGCAGGATCGTCATCCCGAGTCGCTGTCACCTCAGGTGTCGTGGCGCGACCTTTCAGGTGCCTGCGTCGATCCTGACGCCGGCAGCCAGCGTTGGCAGTGGGACCCGCCCCATTACGGCGCGTCCGTGTCCCAGCCGAGGTGCTGTGGTGCGGCGGAGGATCTGCTCCGTGGCCGACGCGGTGGCGGACAACCGCAACAGGGGCCGCCGCCGACCCTGCCGTTGGCTGGTGCTGCATGATCGGATCCGACAGCGGGTTCTACTCGGCGTTCCTCGCCGACGAAGCGGCAAAGACGCTGTGGACGGACATCGATGACATCACCGCGGGATGGTTGTTCCCCGCCGGCAGGGCGGTGCCGGTGGATGGCGGCTAACGGGTCGGAGGGCGCTGGGCGTTCGGGAGTTGCTCGCTGCACGCGCGCACGTTCTCGTCGGCGGCTGCATGGTGGTGGACGAGGCCGGCGCGCTCCAGTTCGGTGCCGATGGCCTCCCTCTCACTCGGGTCGTCGCAGCTCGCGCGGACCAGTTCGAGATCCTCGACACGTGGTACACCACCGGGCTCGCCGGCAGCGGCAGCAACGACTACACGTGCACCGACCTGTTCGTGCCGGCGGACCACACGTTCTCGATCGGCGACGCGGCCCAACGGCCCGGTGCGCTGTATGCGATGAGCACCGCCTTCTTCGCGAACGTGCCAGGGGTGCCACTCGGCCTCGCTCGCCGGGTGATCGACGAGACCATCGCCATCGTCGCGAACAAGCGAGTGCTGCCGGAGTTCGCGCTCATGGCCGATCTCCCACGGGTTCGCCGCGCCATTGCCGACGCAGAGATGCAGTTGCGGTCCACTCGCGCCTATGTCTATGGAGCGATGGACGACGTCTGGGACGCACTGGTTGCCGGGCTGCCGATCACCCCGCGATGCGCGTGGATGTGACGCTCTCTCGTATTCAGTCGTTCCGGGCTGCCCGGGAGGTCTCGATGCAGATGGTGCAGCTCGCCGGAACCCAGGCGATCTACTCCACCAGCGTGCTCGATCGCCTGCTGCGCGACGCCATCACGGTGGGCCAACACGTCGTCGGCGGCCCGGTGATGACGGAGATGGCGGGTGGCCTGGCGATGGGCATCGAACCCACCGGCATGATGGCCGGCCTCATCTGAGGCATTCGGCCCGGTTCCGCTCAGGTGTTTGCCCTTGGAGTTGGCAGATCGACGGGCGACCAACTGGAAGCGCTTCGTCCGTCGCTCGGCGGAGGGCTGTGGCCGTTTTCGTCACACAGCGGGGGGCTGTGCCCGTTTCCCGACCCGCCAGCCGGAAACGACCAATTGCACTGTCGCAGCGAGTCGCGTGGTCTGGTGACACCACGGATCGCCCGGTTTGGGGCGTGTCGTGCTGTGACGGCGGACTGCAACCCCGGTTCGTCGCTCCAGTGCGTCGCTGCTGTGCGTCGCAGCAGTTCGTCCCGATGGGAGCGGTCACCCGCCGTTGGGTACGAGGCTGCCGGTTCTGTCACCAGCGGGCGAGCCCGTGCCCGGGGTGGAGCCGGTGTCGGTGCCGGCGCTGGTGACTTCAGTGCCGGTCATGTCGTCGCCCACCGTGCCGGGGGAGATCGCGGTGGACGTCAACGTGGTCGACGGTGACGGTGTGTCGCTGGAGCTGGAACATCCCGACGCGAACGCCAGGCTCAACGCGCCGAGGGCAGCGAGGAACGACGGTGAGAATCGGGGCAAACGCATGCGGAGTCGGTACCCCGCTCCTGCGGCAACGAGACGTGCCGTTCATCGGGGTGCTCAGTAGATGCTCTGACGGCTCCGCTCCGGATACGCCGCGTCGTAGGCGCGTCCGTCGAACGCGCCGGCGGTGATGGCGCTCATGATGTCGCCGACGCTGGGGAGTTCCGCGGGATCGACGAATCGCTCCGGGTCCCAGAGGTGAGAGCGGATGAGCGCCTTCGGGCACTGCGTGTACACCGATGTGACGCTGACCACGATCACCGTCGCCGGCAGCTTGCCGTCGATCGCAAAGGTGGCGCGGAGCTCGGCGTCTGTGGACAGCACGGCCGTGCCGTTCACGCGCAGGGTGACTCCCACGCCAGGCACCAGGAACAGCATCCCGATGCGTGCATCCGCGACGAGGTTGCGCAGCGTGTCGAGGCGGTTGTTGCCGCGTCGATCGGGGATCAGCAACGTGTGCGGATCGGCCACGCGGACGAAGCCGCGCGGGTCCCCGCGCGGTGAGCAGTCCATGCCCTCCGGACCGGCTGTGGCGATGACCACGAACGGCGACGCATCGACGTACGACGCGTGGAGATCGGTGAGGTGATCGATCTCCTTGGTGATCGACGTCGGGACCGGGATATCGTACAGCGCCTCGAGCTCTTCGATGGTGCGGATGGTGTCCATCGCTCCTCCCGTTCTTAGTAGTGGGTCTGGCAGTTGGGGGCAAGGTTGGCGGGGAAGAACAGGTCGGCGCGGCGGAGCACGTCGTCGTTGCGTGCGGTCATGCGCCTGCCGGCCACCAGCGCCGAGGGCAGCACACCACCGTAGATCAGCGAACCCAGGCCGTTCGGCGTCGTCACGAGATCGGCGCGACTGCGCACCGACTTGCACGTGGCGCCGTCGGGTCCGCCCTCGATGGACCAGCGACGCTCGCCGGCCTCCACCACGATGCGGTCGGCGGTGCGGTAGGTGCGCGCCCCGAAGGCGATGGAGACATCACGGATGTTCGCCCACACGGCGTCGGCCAGCACGGTGGTGCGGAGGGCTCGCTGGTTCTCGAGCAGGTACGGTAGGGGATCGTCGATCGCAATCGCGCGCGAATGGATCTCGCCGACGAGGTCCATGCTGAGCAGTGTCTGCCACAGCGCGATGTGGGCCTCCGGTGTGATCGCGGCCAGTTCGGCGAGGTGCAGGGTGTGCGCAGGCAGGCCCTCGACCCAGTCCATCTTGATCCGGTAGACGGCGTAGCCGTCGGCGTGCACGAGGTAGTAGCCGGCGCTCATCCCGTCGGCACCGGTGCTGCGCAGATCGATCAGGAAGTCGTGGAACGCATCGCTGCGGCTGACCTCACTCGTGCGGCACCTCCGGAACCGCTCCCACAGCGGCGCGATCTCGGCGTACACATCGTCGGTCTCGTCGAGGAACCGCACGCCGGGTGAGGCCATCGTGCAGTCCGACCGCATCCGGGTCAGGCGGCGGTCGAGCACCGTGCTGCGCTGGTGCGAGGCGATGCCGTAGCCGATGTGCTCGTAGATCCCGCCCTCGGATGCGTACAGCGTGGCCAGGCACTCGCCACGATCGTCGATGTCGTCGTGCACCGCACCCACCACCCGCCGCATCAGACCCTGCCGGCGATGTGTTGCCGCCGTGCTCACCCACGTGACGCCGCCCATGGGTACGGTGGCGCCGCCCGGCATGGTGACATCCATTGCGAACGAACTGGCGATCCCCACGATCTGGCCGGGCCGACCGGGTTGGTGGTCGATGGCGATGCGGAAACGGCTGAGGTCAAACAGCGGCAGCCGCTTGGCGACCTCGTCGGGGGTGTAGGACGAGCCGAAGGCGCGACCGTCGGCGTAGCACATCGCTGCCCAGTCGTCCTCGAACGCGCGGCGGATCTCGATGCTCATGCGGGCAAGTGTGTCATGCGGGCCATCGCCGCCCGCGGGTAGTTTCGAGCCATGACATCAGTTGCAACAGGCACGTACGACCCGGCACGCGTGGTTTCCACGTTGCGCACGCTGGCCGAGCGAACCGGTGGCGCCGAAGGCAGCCGCCGGCTCTGCTGGACCCCCGAGTGGCTGGAGGCCCGAGCGCTGTTCCGCGAGTCGCTGGCCACGCTGCCGGTTGACATCGAGACCGATGAGGCCGGCAACCTCTGGGCGTACCTGCGCGGCGCCAGCGACGACACCATCGTCGTTGGCTCGCACCTCGACAGTGTGCCCAAGGGCGGGTGGCTCGACGGTGCCCTCGGCGTGATGGCCGGAATCGAGCTGATCCGCGCGCTCGCCGCGGAAGGCACACCGCCGGTCACGGTTGTGGTGGTGGACTGGGCCGACGAGGAGGGCGCCCGCTTCGGCCGCAGTCTGTTCGGTTCCGCCGCGGTCGTGGGTTCCCTCGACACCGAGGCTGCTGCGCATCTCGTCGACAAGGAGGGCAACAAGCTGCCCGAGGTCATCGGTGCGCACGGCATCAGCCTCGACACCATCGATGGGGCGCGCACCCGTCTGCGGAACGTGAAGGCCTACCTCGAGGTGCACATCGAGCAAGGTCCCGTTCTGGAGTCCATGGGTCTCGGCATCTGCACGGTGACGGGCACCAAGGGCATCGAGCGCGAGCGGGTGATCTTCACCGGGCAGGCGGCGCACTCGGGCACCATGCCGATGGAGATGCGCCGCGACACCTTCGTCGCTGCGTCGCGGTTTGCGATCGCGCTCAACGAGATCGGTCGCCGCCACGCCGGCGTCACCACTGTGGGCCACGCGCAGTGCTGGCCCGGTGTCGTCACCGCAGTGCCGGGCGAGACGCGCGTGGCGATGGACATGCGCCACATCGATGCCGAGGCGTTGGCGGCCATGTTCACCGAGATGCGGCAGGCCGCGCAGGATGCCGCGGCGGCCGAGGGATGCACGGTGGAGTTCGAGCACATCTTCCGCATTCCGCCGATGCCGTTCCACCCCCGGCTGCTGGAAGCCGCGCGTGAGAGCGTGCGCGAGGTCGAGGGCCACGACGTGGAGCTGCCCAGCGGTGCGCTGCACGATGCCAGCGAGATGGCCCGGGAAGTGCCGACGGTGATGATCTTCTCCTCGTCGATTGCCGGGCTGAGTCACACCAAGGAAGAGGACACCCCCGACGAGCACCTCCACATGGCCGTCGATGCGTTCCACCGCACGTGCCGCAGAGCCATCGATCTCGTTGTGGCAGGTGAGCTGTGAACGTGGTCGGTGTGCACCACGTGTCGATCGGCGTGCACGACGTGGACGCAGCGGTTGAGTTCTACCACCGGCTCGGACTCACATCGCTGCCCCGCCCGGATTTCGGGTTTCCCGGTGCGTGGCTGCAGGCCGGAGGCCAGCAGGTGCACCTGATCCAGACGGGCGTCACCCCGCCCGGGTTGGAGAACCACTATGCGTTCCAGGTCGCTGATCTCGAAGCGTGCCTGGCCGAACTCGCCGACAACGGTGTCTCGGCCCGCCGTTCCAGCACGCCTGGCGCCGGCCGTCAGGCCTTCATCCAAGATCCCAGCGGCAACATCGTCGAGCTCAACCAACCCGACGGCGGCTGAATACCGGAAGCACTCGTCCGAACGCTTTTGTCTGGTCGGCGTCGAGGTGCGAAAGATTCCGGCCCTCGAACGTCAGTCGGTAGGGGTCGAGTCGGCGTAGCGGGCGAACGATTGGGTAGACTCCCACCCGCTGTATCCCGGTGACTGCGGCCAGCGGGCGGGGGAGTCCTGCCAATCCTCTTGGCGGCCGTAGGGGAGCAGATCGATCAGCGGGAAGGTGTGCGCGACCTGCTCCACGCCGCGGCCCTGGGTGTTGTACGTGCGGTAGACCTGCTCGCCGACCCGCAGGAAGACGTTGATCTGGAATCCGCCGCCGGCGGGCGCGCCCACGTCGGCTCCGAACGGGCTGTTTGCCGTGGAGTACCACTCCATCTTGTTGCCGACCCGGGCGCGGTACGCCAGGGCATCGTCGATCGGGCCCTGGGTGACGATGACAAAGCGGGCGTCGTAGGGATCGAGGAACTCCAACCGGGTGAACTGACTGGTGAACCCGGTACAGCCGCTGCACTGCCACTCCTCGCCCGGAAACCACATGTGGTTGTAGACGATGAGCTGGCGCTTGCCTTGGAAGATGTCGTGCAGGTGCACCGGCCCGTCGGCGCTGTCCAGGACGTAATCCGGCAGTGCCACCATCGGCAGCCGCCGCCGGGCCGCAGCAATCGAATCGAGCTCTCGGGTCGCAACCTTCTCGCGTGCACGGAGCTCCGCAAGGGCGGACTCCCAGGTCGCCAGATCGACGATCGGTGGAACGGCAACATCAGGGGACGTGTCTGTGGTCATGGGGCCAACGTAGCCCTGCGGATTCGATCAAGGACCCGCCGTGACTCGCGTCGAGCGCGAGCCGACCGGCGCTCTACTGGGCAGTGCGCTTGGCTTGCAGGAGCGCGGTGACGAGCTTGCCGTCGGCCTTGCCCTGGCTGACCTTCATCGCCGCGCCGACGAGAGCACCCATTGCCTTGTCCTCGCCACCGGCGTACTTGGCCCAGGCCGCAGCGTTGTCCGCGATGATCTGGTCCACCATTGCCTCGAGCGCGCCGGTGTCCATCGCCTCGAAACCCTTGGCCTTGGCAATCGCGGCAGCGTCTCCGCCGCGGTTGCCAACGATCTCGGCCAGGATCGTCTTGGCCTGGGTGGCGGTGACCTGTCCACCGACTTCCATGGTGGTGAGTGCGGCGACATCGGCGGCCGGGATGGAAAACGCGTCGACCTCGGCGAATGCCTCCTTCACGTAGATCAGCGCGCGGGCGGCATCACCGCCGGCCGCGGCAATGGCCAGCACGTCATCGTCCTGACCGCGCTCCACCACCACCATGACGGCCTCGCCATCGGCGGGTGCGCCGGTGGCGGCAGACAGACGGGCACGCCGGGCTCCCGGCAGCAGCGGCATCGCGTCGCGCACCGCCTGGATCCATTCCGCCGGCGGGGCCAGCGGCACGAGGTCTGGCTCGAGGAAGTAGCGATAGTCGTCAGCGTCCTCCTTGGTGCGCAGGGTATGGGTACGGCCGTCGTTCTCGTCCCAGTGGCGGGTCTCCTGGCGCACCGTCTCGCCGGATTCGATCAAATCGATCTGGCGACGGGCCTCGTATTCGATCGCCCGACCGAGTGAGCGGATGCTGTTCACGTTCTTGATCTCGCAACGCGTGCCGTACGGCTCTCCGGGCTTGTGCACGCTGACGTTCGCGTCGCAGCGCATGCTGCCCTCTTCCATCTTCGCGTCGCTGGCGTGCACGGCCAGCAGGATGGCGCGCAGCTCGGACACGTACTGGCGTGCCTCTTCTGATGTGCGGATGTCGGGTCTGCTGACGATCTCCACCAGCGGCACGCCGGCACGGTTGAAATCGATCAGCGAATAATCACTGCCGTGGATGCGGCCGCCGGTGCCGCCGAAATGGGTGCTCTTCCCGGTGTCTTCTTCGAGGTGGGCGCGCTCGACGCCAATCCGCTTGCCGCCCGGCAGGTCGAGGTAACCGTCCACGTTCAAGGGCTGGTCGTACTGGCTGATCTGGTAGGCCTTGGGCATGTCCGGGTAGAAGTAGTTCTTGCGGTGGAACGTGCACGGCTGGATGGTGCAGGTCAGCGCAGTGCCGATCCGCATCGCCAGCTCCACTGCGTTGCGGTTGAGCACGGGCAGTGCACCGGGCAGGCCGAGGGTGACAGGATCGATGTTGGTGTTCGGCTCGTCGCCGAACTGGTTCGCGCTGGCGCTGAACAGCTTGGTGGCGGTGGCCAGTTCCACGTGGACCTCGAGCCCGACGACCAGTTCGTAGCCGTCGATCAGGATCTCGTCGCCCGTGGCCGGCGGTGCCGTGTAGAGGTTGCCGGGCGTCGTGGCGGTGCTCCCGACGCCGGGAGTGCCTGTGCCGGGATTTCCTGCGCCGGGATTTCCTGTGCCGGGGGTGCCGACGCCGGGATGTGTGGTGCTCATGCCAGGCTCCGTTCGAGTGCAGCGGCGGTGCGGAACATCTGCGGTTCACCGAGCGTGCCGGCAAGCACCTGCACGCCGATCGGCAGACCGAACTGGCCGGTGCCGTACGGCACGCTCATGCCGGGATGGCCGGCCAGGTTGGTAGGGATGGTGTACACGTCGCACAGGTACATCGCCAGCGGGTCGTCACCCTTGGAGCCGAACTCGAACGCCACGGTTGGCGAGGTCGGGGTGAGCAACACGTCGGCCGTGGTGTAGGCCCGGTCGAAGTCGTCGGCGATGAGGCGGCGCACCTTCAGCGCCTTGCCGTAGTAGGCGTCGTAGTAGCCTGCGCTGAGGGCATAGGTGCCGAGCATGATGCGTCGCTTGACCTCGTCACCGAAGCCCTCGGCACGTGTGGCCGAGTACATCGCGTTCGTGTCGGGAGCCTCGACGCGCATGCCGTAGCGCACGCCGTCGTAGCGGGCCAGGTTGCTGCTCGCCTCCGACGGAGCGATCAGATAGTAGGCAGTGAGCCCATAGCCGAATGCCGGCACCTGCACATCGACGATCTCTGCACCGGCAGCCCGCAGCGCCTCGAACGCCAACTCCAGGCGCTCGACCACGTCCGGGTCGGCGCCCTGGGGCAGATCGGTGATGCGGCCGACGCGCAGGCCTTCGACACCCTGTTGGATGGCCGTGGTCAACGACGGTTGGGGGTGGGGAATGGAGGTGGAGTCCATTGGGTCGTGGCCGCCGATGACATCGAGCAGGAGCGCTGCGTCCTCGACATTGTTCGCGAACGGGCCGATCTGGTCGAGTGAGCTGGCGAACGCGACGAGGCCGTAGCGGCTGACGTAGCCGTAGGTGGGCTTGACGCCCACCACGCCGCAGAGTGCGGCCGGCTGGCGGATGGAGCCGCCCGTATCGCTCCCCAGGCTGACGCTGGCGAAGCCGGCGGCAACAGCGGCTGCGCTGCCACCGCTGGAGCCACCGGGAACCCGGCTCAGGTCGAGCGGGTTGCGCGTCGGACCGAACGCGCTGTTCTCGGTGCTGGAGCCCATCGCGAATTCGTCGAGGTTGGTCTTACCGACGTTGATCGCGCCGGCGGCGGCGAGCTTGGTGACCACCGTGGCGTCGTAGGGCGGTTTCCAACCCTGGAGAATTTTCGACGAGCACGTCGTTGGGATTCCCCTGGTGCA
>JAYTSB010000153.1:0-3413 GCA_043745825.1 Actinomycetota bacterium
CGATCTCCTTTTTGAACTGGTCGATGCGGCTCTCGTACTCGTCCTTCTCGAGGCGTTCCTCCAGCGGGGTCAGCTCGCCGCCGACCTCCTCGCGGGCCGCGTTCATCAGCTTGTCCTGCATGCCGTCGAGGTCGAGGTTGCGCAGCGTTCGATACAGGTAGTACGTGCCCCCGACGGGGCGGCCCGGCTCCATGCCGGCGAAGCGCTGCACGGCCTGCTTGGCGATGGCCCGCATCAGGCCCTGGTCGCCGTTCTTCAGCGCGTTCATCAGCAGCTTCATCATCTCTTCGGGTGTCAGCGACTCCATGCCGCCGCCACCGCTCTTGCCCTCGCCCTGCTGCTGGGCCTCCTGCATCTCGCGCCACATCTGGTCGAGCTCGCTGTCGCCCTCGACCAACTTGTACTCCGGCCCGCGCAGGCTGAAGTAGACCTCGAACACCGTCTCGAAGGCGCGCCAGTGAGAGTTGTTCTTCACCATCGTTGCGGCGAGCGCGTACTTGAACGCCTCCCGATCTTCGATGGGGATGTGCTGCACCGCCTCCATTGCGTCGAGGTTCTCGGTGAGCGACACGGGCAGGCCGGCGTTGCGGAGTTCGGTGACGAAACCCGCCATGAGGTCGAGCATCATCGCAGTGCCCGCCGGATTACTTCGCGGCTTCGATCGACAGCTCTTTGGCTGCCTTGGCGATGTCGGTCTGATACTTCAAGAGGATGTGGAGGGTCTCCTTGGCCTGCTGCGCATCGATGTTCTCGATGCCGAGCAGCACGAGCGTGCGCGCCCAGTCGATGGTCTCACTGACGCTGGGCGCCTTCTTCAGGTCGAGTTGGCGAATGCTGCGCACGATGCGCGCGATCTGATCGGCGAGGTTGTCCGACACACCGGGAACCCGCGTGGTGACGATGAGCTTCTCGCGCTCCATGTCCGGGTAGTCAACGTGAAGGAAGAGGCACCGGCGCTTCAGTGCCTCCGACAGCTCACGGGTGTTGTTCGAGGTGAGGAACACCAAGGGGATCTGCTTGGCGGTGATGGTGCCGAGCTCGGGGATGGACACCTGGTACTCGGAGAGGATCTCGAGCAGGAGGGCCTCGGTTTCCACCTCGACACGGTCGACCTCGTCGATCAGCAGCACCACTGGATCCTCGGCCGTGATGGCCTCCAGCAGAGGACGGGTGAGCAGGAACTCGTCGGAGAAGATGTCGTCGTGGACATCGCTCCACGAGTCGCTGTTCTTGTCCGCCTGAATGCGCAAAAGCTGCTTCTTGTAGTTCCACTCGTACAGGGCCTTGGACTCGTCCAGGCCCTCGTAGCACTGGAGGCGGATCAGGCGCGCGCCCGTCATGTCGGCGACGCTCTTGGCCAGTTGCGTCTTGCCGGTACCGGCCGGTCCCTCGACCAGGATCGGCTTGCCGAGGCGATCGGCCAGGAACACAACACCCGCGATCCCTTCGTCAGCGAGGTAGTTCTCCGCGCGAAGGCCATCGCGAACGGACTGGACGGACTCAAATCGGGAAGCCATACGCCACGAACCTTACCGGCCGGTCACCCACGGCCATCAATTGAGTGACCAGCATGAATTCGCCGATCGGATTCGCTCACGGGACACGCTGCTCTACGATGCGCCCTGTGGATCGTGGGCCCCTGGGAGATGACATCGACCGCTTCATCGGTTCGGTCTGCGACGATCTCGCCGACCTCTCCCACAAGCCGCCGGACTCGCATCGCCCGGATGTCATCGTTGAGGCAGCCAACATCGTCGCCGCAGCGATGTCGGCCGAGGGCCGGCTCAGCGACGACGAGTCGTGGGCGTACGTCACCGGCATCGGCACGATCAGCGACACAGCAGTCGTCGGCACGCCGGCCGAACTGCGCGCCGGAGGCGTGTTCACCAACCGCGCTGGGTGGGTGCTGAGCCCTTCGGTGTTGTTCGATCTGCTGGTGCGCGCTGATGCCCGCGACGGCACGAACCGCAGCCACCGCTACCACGACCTCGCCCTGCGGCTGTGCCGCTCCACGGTGGCGATCGACCTCGTCACATCCTCAGCCGAACTCGACCTGATCGAGAACTTTCGGCACACGATGCTCGCCGCGTTCGACGCAGTGGGCGTGCCACGGCCCGGCCAACCGCGCACCCCGGTCACCACAGGTGATCGCCCCGGTGCCGTCGCAAACGGCTCGACACCCGTGGGCACGCCCATGCAACCGGCGCCAGCCGCAACGGCCGCGCAGACCGCTACCGCCGCAGTGCCCCAGCCGAAACTGCCGCCTGCGCGCACCATCACCGAGCTGATTGCCGAGCTGGACGCTCTTGTCGGCCTGCGCAGCGTGAAGGACGAAGTCGCTCGGCTCACCAGCCTGCTGCAGATCCAGGCGTTGCGCGCCGAGCGCGGCCTGCCGACACTCGAGACCAGCCACCACCTCGTCTTCACCGGCAACCCGGGAACCGGCAAGACCACGGTGGCTCGGTTGCTCAGCCAGATCTACCGCGCCGTCGGCGTGGTCTCCAAGGGGCATCTCGTGGAGACCGACCGCTCGGCGCTCGTGGCCGGGTTCGTCGGTCAGACCGCCACCAAGACAATGGCGGTGCTGCAGAGCTCGCTCGGCGGCATGCTGCTGATCGACGAGGCCTACAGCCTGGCGCGCGGCGGTGCCGACGACTTCGGCCGGGAGGCCATCGATACGCTCGTCAAGTTCATGGAGGACAACCGCGACGACATCGGCATCGTCGCCGCCGGCTACCCGGCCGAGATGCAGGACTTCATCGACACCAATCCCGGCCTGAAGAGCCGCTTCACGCGCACGATCGATTTCGCCGACTACACCGATGCCGAATTGGTCACGATCTTCACCTCGCTGGGCGACAAGAACCACTACTCCCCCACGGACGATGCGATCACCAAGCTGCACGCACTGCTCGCCGCCCAGCCCCGGGATCACGGTTTCGGCAATGCCCGATTCATGCGCAACGTGTTCGAGGAGTCGGTCGGCCGGCAGGCGCAGCGCCTGACGGCGCTGGAGGACCCGACGGATGAACAGCTGTGCACGCTGGTGGCCGACGACCTGCCGCCGGTCGGAGCTTCACTGTGACGATCAAACGACTCGTGGCGTTCCTCGGCGCCGCAGCACTGATCATCGGTGCCCTCCTGATCCGCAATGGTCTCGACGACAGCAACTCCGGAAGCGGCGGGAGTCAAGGCTCCGACGCGCCCACGGGTGGCACCATCCGCGTGGTGTGCAGCACGCAGCTCGCCGCCGTGTGCAACGGCCTCGGCAAGAACTACACGGTGACGGTCGAGGCTGCCGGCACCACGCTGGACCGACTGGCCCAGGACGGGGCAACGCTGCCGGACGCGTGGATCACGCTCGATCCCTTCCCCGGCATGCTGGACACCGTGCGCACCATCGCCAATCTGCC
>JAYTSB010000154.1:0-1558 GCA_043745825.1 Actinomycetota bacterium
TCACGTGACCGCATCCGAAACACTTTTCTCGTTCTGATGCGCGAGCGCATGACGCGTCCGCGTCACGAGCTGGCCCCTGGTGTCAGCTGCCGGGTCCGACGAGCCCGCGCTGGGCCGCGACGGCGGCGGCCTGGAGCTTGGAGTTCACGCCGAGCTTGGAGAGGATCGAGGCAACATGGTTGCGTACGGTGTCCCGGGAAAGGAACAGCTCGTCGGCGATCTGCTGGTTCGATCCACCGCGGGCGATGAGCGCGAGCACTTCGCGCTCGCGGGGCGTGAGATCGGGGTTGGGCCCGCGGCGGCTGACCCCCAGCCGGGGGAGCAGCCGGGTGAGCAGCGAGGGGGTGATCACGGTCTCGCCGATCGCAGCGCTGCGCACCGCACCCAGCACCATCGCCAACGATTCGGTCTTGGTCACGAAGCCAGCGCAGCCGGCCTCCAGCGCGGACGCGAGCACGACCTCGTCGTGGGAGGCGGTGAGCATCACCACCTTGGCGTGGGGCCAGCGCTCGCCGATCTGACGGGTGAGCGCAACGCCGTCGCCGTCGCCCAGGCGGAAGTCGGTCAGCACGACATCGACGTGCTCGGACATGTGCTCCAGCGCGCCCGCCATCGTGGTGACCGAGACCACGACCTCGAGATCGGGCTCGTCGTTGATGACCCGGGCCACGCTGACGCCGAACACCTCATGGTCGTCCACCACCATCACCCGGATCGGTGGCTGCCCCGCCGCGCCCTGTACTGTCTCGACCACCCCCAGATCATCGCACTGTTGGTGCCCGTCGGCTGGCATCGTGGCTGTGAACCGGCGCAGCCGCCGGAATCCCTGGTTCAGGTGGCACCGAGCGCGCGTCCCGCTAACCTTTCGCGGTTATCTACACACTTGGAGTTCGTATCAAATGTCTGTGAAGCTGCGCCTCACCCGTGTTGGCAAGACCAAGCAGCCGCAATATCGCATCGTGGCCACCGACAGCCGGTCACCCCGCGACGGTCGGTTCATCGAGATCGTCGGCCAATACAACCCGCGGGCCGAGCCCAGCGTGGTCACCGTCGACAACGCCAAGGCCGTCAAGTGGCTGATGGAGGGCGCCCAGCCCACCGATCGCGTGAAGAAGTTGCTCGAGATCTCCGGCGCGTGGAGCGACTTCGGCGCAGCCCGCGCTGCCACGAAGTGAGTGCAGACGTCGACCACGGCGACGACGAACCGACGGCGCCGACTGCTTCGGCAGTTCTGTCCCACGTCGTCAGCTCCATCGTGGACGATCCCGAGGCCGTGCGCGTCGAGACCACACCGTCACGCGGGCGCGTGAAGCTGCAGGTCAAGGTCGGCCCCGGCGATCTCGGTCGGGTGATCGGTCGTCGTGGCCGCACTGCGCAGAGCATCCGCACGGTCGTGCGCGCCGCCGCCACCCGTGACGGTGTCGACGTCGACGTCGACTTCGTCGATGACTGATCGATCCGGCACACCCGACGGACTCCTTGAAGTCGGCGTCATCCGCCGTCCGCACGGCGTGAAGGGCGACACCTACGTCGATCTGCTGACCGACCGCGAGGATCG
>JAYTSB010000155.1:0-14172 GCA_043745825.1 Actinomycetota bacterium
CCGTGCAGTCCAACGTGTCCGGACACATCTCCCGGTTGGAAAAAGAGCTCGGCGTCCTCCTCGTCGATCGCCAGCGCGGCGGCCTCACCGAAGACGGCGGGCAGGTGGTCGAGCGGGCCCGGCGGATCCTGCGCGAGATGGACGACATCTCCGCCGATATGGCCAGTCGGGGCGACTCCGTCAGCGGCGATTCACGCCTCGGGGTGATCGGCACTACCGCGCGTTGGTTGATGCCCCAGTTCCTGCCGCTGGTCGGCCACGACCACCCGCTGGTGCACGTCACCATCTTCGAGGGCAGCACCACCAACTTGCTTCCCCGCCTCACCGCCGGCCATCTCGATGCGTGCATCGTGCACCTGCCCGTCGATGATCCGGAGCTCACCATCGAGCCACTCTTCGCTGAAGACCTGATCGTCGTGGTCCACAGCCGGCACCCATGGGCCGAGCACGAGGAGCTGTCGCTGCAACGCATCGCCGCCGAACCGCTGCTCATCCCACCAAAGGGCACGGCGATGCGCCGCATCCTCGACCGTGCGGCCGCAGCAGCCGGCACCACGCTTCGGCCGCAAGCCGAGATCGACGGCGTGCGCCTGCTGACGTCGCTGGCGATGGAGGGCTACGGGCCGGCGATCGTGCCGTCCACCGCCGTGCCGCGCTGGCTGAAGGGCGACTTCACCCGTATCAACGTGCCGGAGCTGCCGCGCCGGGTCGTCGGCTGGGTTCAGCGCCGCCGGCCTGCCCCCGGGGCCCCGACGAGGGCGCTGCTCAAGACGATGCGCGAGACGTTGGAGAGCCGGGGATCCCTGCAGCACGGCGTGTACACCGGCAGCGAAGCATTCCCCCTCGGCAAGAACGGCTGATCGAGCCACCGCCACATCTGCGCCCGAGACGCCCTAATGTCTCGGTCATGGTGTCCGCCGGACTCACGTCACCCCTGCCGCTGAGAGCTCGCGTCCCGGGTGCGGCCCGAGTGGACGTGCGCGAGATGGGTGGCCGCACCATCGTCTGGCTGGACGTGGACGCCGCTGTACGCAAGGGCGCATTGTCATCGGCAGCGTCATCGATGATCCAGGCAGCCGCGGAGACGGCGCTCACCAAGGGCTACCCGCTCGTGGCCACGATGGACTCCTCCGGCGCAGACATCGCCGAGGGGTTCAGCGCGCTGCACGGTTGGGGCTTGGCGGCCAAAGCGCTGACCGACTGCAGCGGCATCGTGCCCACCATCATCATCGTCGACGGTCCGGCGGTGTCCGGGCCGGCACTCCTGATCGGCATCGCGGACTTCGTGGTGATGACCGAGAACGCCTATGCGTTCGTGTCCGGTCCGACGATGGTGGCCGAGTTCACCGGCGTCACGATGGACAACGAGGAGCTCGGCGGGGCAACCAGCCACGCCCGGTACAGCGGAGCGACCAGCCTGGTGGCGGCGGATCTGGAGGCCGCCCTTGCGCTCGTGGAGAGCCTGTTGTCGTACCTGCCGGACAACAACGACCAGGAAGCGCCGCTGTTCGACACCGACGACGATCCGCATCGGCCGACACCCGAGGCCGGCGAGCTGATCCCAGCCACCTCCACCGGCTCGTACGACGTACGCAACGTCATCCGCGCCCTGGCCGACGACGGTGATCTGTTCGAGGTTCGGGCCCGATGGGCGGCCAACGTGGTCACCGCGTTTGCCACGTTTGCTGGCCGCCCCGTGGGAATCGTCGCCAACCAGCCGATCTCGCTCGCCGGCACGCTGGACATCCCGGCATCACAGAAGGCAGCGCGCTTCGTGTCGTTCTGCGACGCGTTCAACCTGCCGATCCTCACACTGGTGGACACGCCCGGCTTCTACCCCGGCAAGGACCTCGAGTGGCGCGGCATGATCCGCCACGGCGCCCAGCTCGTGTTCGCCTACGGCCGGGCCACCGTGCCGCGCATCTGTGTCGTGCTGCGCAAGAGCTATGGAGGCGCGTACATCGTGATGGACAGCAAGAAGATGGGCAACGACTTGTGCTTGGCCTGGCCGTGGGCCGAGCTCGCGGTCATGGGCGCCGGCCAGGCCGCTGCCATCCTGCAGCGCCGGGCAAGCCCTGAGGACAAGGCAGCGTTCGAAGCCGACTACGCAGCCAGGCTGCTCAACCCGTACATCGCCGCCGAGCGCGGCTACATCGACGGCGTGATCGAGCCGGCGGACACACGCGCCGCCATCTGCGACGCGTTGACAGCGCTGGTCGACAAGCGCGAAACGCTGCAGTCCCGCAAGCACGACAACACGCCGCTCTGACCCGCCCGCACTGGCCGCGCGGGCGTATACCCCGTGAATGGACACGTGCCCAAGTGGTGCCAGTAGTCTCCACGACCGGGGAGAAAGCCCCGTCCACAATCCGTGTCATCCGAGGGAGCAACGTGCCCGACACCATCACCATCACCGACGACCGCACCGGCAAAACGGTGACGGTTCCGATCACCGACGGCGTGTTCCCCGCTTCGGCCGTGCGCGAGCTCGATCCCTCGCTCTACATCTACGACCCGGCATACATGCAGACGGCCGCATGCAAGAGCGCCATCACGTACCTCGATGGCGATGCCGGCATCCTGCGCTACCGCGGCTACCCCATCGAGCAGTTGGCGGAGAAGAGCACGTACCTGGAGGTGGCCTACCTGCTGCTGAACGGTGAGCTCCCGAACCCGCAGCAGCTGGCCACGTGGACCACCGACGTCACCCACCACACCTTCATCCACGAGAACATGCGCAAGCGTTTTGTGGACGGCTTCCACTACGACGCCCACCCAATGGGCATGTTCATCAGCGCCGTCGCCGCGCTCGGCACGTTCTACAACGACGCCAAGGACATCGAGGACAAGAACAGCCGTGACAAGCAGATCCTGCGGCTCGTGGCGAAAATGCCGACGCTCGCCTCGATGTGCTACCGCTTCTCGGTGGGCCTGCCATTCGTGTACCCGGACAACGATCTGAGCTTCCCGGCCAACTTCTTGCAGATGATGTGGAAGGTGGGCGAATACGAGATCGATCCCCGCCTCGAGCGGGCGATGGACGTGCTGTTCATCCTCCACGCCGACCACGAGCAGAACTGCGGCACCACCGCCATGCGCGTCGTCGGCAGCAGCCACGTGGACCCCTACTCGTCGTGCTCTGCGGCAGCATCGGCCCTGTACGGTCCGCTGCACGGCGGTGCCAACGAGGCCGTCATCCGGATGCTCACCGACATCGGGCACATCGACAACGTCCCGGCCTTCATCGAAGAGGTGAAGGGCGGCAAGGGCAGCCGGCTGATGGGCTTCGGTCATCGCGTCTACAAGAACTTCGATCCCCGGGCCACCATCATCAAGAAGACGGCCTACGACGTGTTCGAAGTGACGGGCAAGAACCCGCTGCTCGACATCGCGCTCAAGCTCGAAGAGGTCGCCCTCGCCGACGAGTACTTCATCAGCCGCAAGCTGTACCCGAACGTCGACTTCTACTCCGGCCTGATCTACCAGGCAATGGGCTTCCCGGTGGCGATGTTCACGGTGCTGTTTGCGATCCCCCGCACCGTGGGCTGGCTGGCGCACTGGCAGGAGCTGCTCGCCGACAAGGATCAGAAGATCAGCCGTCCTCGTCAGTGGTACGCGGGCGAAACGGCACGCGACTACATCACCCTCGACGAACGCTGAACCGAGTCATCGTCGCGGGCTCACTGCACGTCGACGAGGATCTTGCCCGTGTTCGCGTTCGACGCCATGTACCGGTGGGCATCGGCGATGTGCTCGAGCGGATACCGCGAGTCGATGATCGGGCGCAGCGCGCCGGCGTCGAACAGGGGCAGCATCTCGCGGATGAACCGCTGCACGAGTGACGCCTTCTGCTCGATCGGCCGACCGCGCAGGCTTGTGCCGATCATCGTCGCCCGCTTGCCGAGCAGCAGACCCACGTTCACGCTCGAGTTGCCGCCGCCCATCAGACCGACCTGGATGATGTGGCCCTGCACGGCCACGGCACGCAGGTTGCGATCGACGTAGTCGCCACCGATGACGTCCAGGATCACGTCGACGCCAACACCGCCGGTGACCGCCTGGACCTCGGCGACGAAATCCTGCGATCCGTAGTCGATGACGAGATCGGCGCCGAGCGCTCGACACGCCTCGACCTTGCCGGCGCTGCACGTGACCGCGATCCGCGCGCCGATCGCCTTGGCGATCTGGATGCCGGCCGTGCCGACACCGGAGCCACCCGCGTGGATCAGCGCCCACCGGCCGCTCGTGAGACCGCACTGCACGACGAGTGCGTCCCACGCCGTGAGGAACACCTCCGGGATCGCGGCTGCGTCGGCCACACCCACCGCCGACGGCACCGCCATCAGCAGTCGCTCGTGCACGGCGATGCGCTCTGCGTACCCGCCGCCCGCGTCGATGGCCATCACTGCGTCGCCCACCTTCCAACGCGTCACCCTCCGGCCGACGGCGGCCACGGTGCCAGAGAACTCCATCCCCGGGATCTCCAGCTCCACCGACCGTGGATCGGGGTACAGACCCATGGTCTGCAGGAGATCGGCCCGGTTCAGCGCCGTGCTTCGCACGTCGACGAGGACCTCATCGGCACCCAGATCGGGGTCGGGGACATCTTCGATCACGAGGGACTCGGGACCGTCATGGGAACGCAGGACGACAGCACGCATTCGCTCAGTCTCACATGCGAACAACTCGCCGCCATCGTCAGCGCCGATGCCTACGATGAGCAGATGAGCGCCACCACGCATCACGACACCGGGGCATCACGACACGGGGCACACGGTGACCACCATCGAACAGTTGCGTACGATGTTCCGGGCACCGAGCGCGCTCGTCGCGAACAAGGAGCAGGATCACATCGATGCTGCGACACGATCGTTCATCGAGCGCTGCCCGTTCGTGCTCGTGGGCACGGTGGGCTGCGACGGCACGGCCGACGTCTCCCCCCGTGGTGGCCCGAGCGGGTTCATCCGTGTCATCGACGACACGCACATCGCAATCGCGGACCTGCCCGGTAACAACCGCCTGGACACGCTGGAGAACATCGTCACCAACGGCCAGGTCGGCCTCCTGCTGGTGATGCCCGGGCAGGGCGAGACCGTTCGACTCAACGGTACGGCCCACGTCTCGACCGACCCGGCGATCATCGCCTCGTTCACCGACGAACTGAAGCCGCCGAAGGTGGCCATCGTGGTCGCCGTCGTTGGCACGTACGTGCACTGCGCGAAGGCCATGCAGCGCAGCCACATCTGGGATCCAACCAGGTGGACGGCGTTCGGGGACGTGCCCGACGGTGCCGCGATCCTGGTCTGCCAGAACCTGCTGCCGGACGAGGTCACCGCGGCCATGGTGCGCAGCGATCTCCAGGATGGCTACACGCGGGCCCTCGCCGAGGAGCGAGCGTCGGGAACTGACAACTGACCGCGTCGATCCGCCGATTTCGGCCGATTCACGCGGTCGGTCCGCTTGCGCCGGCGACCTCTGCCCCCGGACGATCGGCCACCGCGTGATCGGCACTGTCTGAGCGGTACGCAGCGACCGTCGTGCGCAGCGCGTCCCCCAGAGCGGTGGCGTCGTGGCCGACCGTCGCCGCGTACTGTCCGTGATCGACCACGAAGTCGTCATCGAACTCGTACAGCAACTCGCGCAACTCCCGGATCGCCGCCACTGCGACACCGAGGAGCCGGATCTGCCACGGCCGCACACGGCGAAGCTTGGGCGCAGCGACGCCTGCCGCGAACGCGGCGAGTTCTGCGAGTCGCCGTGTCGATGTGGCGGCGGCGTTCGGTACGTGCCACGCTCGACCCCACGTCGTCGGTGTTTCGGAGAGCCGCACCATCGCCTCACCGAAGTCAGGTACGTAGGTGTAACTGTGCAGTCGCTCCGGATCGCCGAGCACCTGCACCGCCTGACCCGCGATCAAGGGACGGAAGAATCGCTCACCCAGTGCTGAATCACGAACTCCCGGGCCGAAGAAATCCGAGGCGCGGGCAGCCACCACCCGGATTCGACCGGCCTGATGAGCAGCCTCGAGCGAGCTCCACATCGCCGCCCGGACTGCGCCTTTGCGGGTCGTCGCGGCGAGAGGCATGTCCTCGTGCAGCGGGGAGGTGCACGGCCCGTACCCGTAGAGGTTCTCGGCCACCACGACGAGCGCGCCGGTAGCTGCGGCTGCGTCGACCACACCGGCCTGCAGCCCTGGGAACTCCTGCGGCCAGCGGTGGTACTGCGGTTGCGCACACTGGAAGACGACCTCTGCTCCGGCGATGGCGGCCGCAACAGCATGGTGATCGGTGATGTCGGCGCGGCGACTTGTCGCCCCTGCCACGGGTGTGCCCGAGCGGGTGACGACCACCGGCTCGATGCCGCGTGCTGCGAGCGATGCGACCACGGCACGCCCAACTGGGCCGGCACCGAGGATGACATGCGTGGCCGGCGGGCGCGCTGCGCTGCGCCCGCAGCTGCTGTCGTGACTGTTGTCGTGACTGCTGTCGTGACTGTTGTTGCGCCTGTTGACGTTGCTGGACATCATGGCTCCGATCACATTTCCGAACAGTGTTCGGATTTCTGTTGGTCATCATGTCCGAACAATGTTCGGAAATCAAGCGATGATCTCCATTGGCGATGTACCGTTGGTCACATGACTGCCGTCCCGGCATCCGCCTCGTCCGCCGGCCCTCCCACGGAGGGTTCCCGGATGCGGCAGCGGCGTGAGCTCCTGTCCGCGATCGACGCCACCGCACGGCGCCTGCTCATCGACGGTGGCCTGCGCAGCGTCACGATGCGTGCGATCGCCAGGGAGGTCGGTATCGGGCCCGCCTCGATGTACACATACTTCGACAGCCTCGACGATGTGTTCACCTCGCTCTTGCTGTCGACCTACGCTCGTCTCGCCGCAGCGACGGCAGCGGCAGTGGATCACTTCGCCGACGCACCGCCGGCCGATCGAGCGTTGGCCGGCATCCTTGCTCATCGCCGCTGGGCGCTCGACCATCGCCACGAGTTCAATCTGATCTTCAGCGATCAGCTCCCCGGCTATGCGGCACCCCCGGGCGGCCCGACGGTCGATGCCCAGACGGCCGTGTTCCGCCCGATCACCGACGCAATTGCGGATCTGCCCGCCGCTGCGGCCCGTCGGGTGGACGACGAGGCCGGCTTGATCATCTGGAGCACGTTCCATGGTGCCGTCAGCCTGGAGGTGAACCACCACCTCGACTGGCTCCCGGATGTAGGTGCGTTCCACGAGCGCGCGGTGCGGGCTGCGATTGCGAGTGTCGGGCTCCCGGACGCGTCGCCCAACGTGCGTCGACGATTCGAGCGTTGGGCAGCACGGCACGGCCGCGCCGACTGACCGCGCCGATCGACCGAGTTCGGCCGATTCACGCGGTCGGTTCGCTTGCGCCGCCGCGGCGGCCGCAGGTCTTACAGCGTTGGCGGGTCAGCCGCCGTCGACGAGGTCGAGGATCGCCCACAGGCCGCGCGGTTCGCCGTGGGCGACCGGTGGCAGGAGCAGCGTGCGGATGCCGACGTCGGTGGCCGCGCCGTCGTTGTTGGGGTTGTCTCCCACCATCAGCGCCCGCTCGGCACGCACGCCCACGGCATCGAGCGCGATCCGGAACAGGCGCAGCTCGGGCTTGGTGGTGCCATGCTCGCCGGACAGCACGAAGGTGTGGACGTAGTCACTGAGCCCGTAGTGGGCCAGGATCGGGCGCAGATCGAATGGCACGTCGCTGACGATCACCACCGGCACGCTGAGTTCGTGCAGCGCCCGCAGCACCTCGGCGGCGTCCACATACGGAGTCCAACCCGCGGCGGACGTCTCGAACTCGTACAGCGCCTCGGCGACACCGGGTACCAGCGCGTCCAGCTCTGCCCACAGCGCTGTCCAGCACGAGTGATGCAGCGCCGCACTGAGGTCACGTCCCTTGGCCAACTCCTCCGCGCTGCGCGACCGCAGCCGCGCCGCATCCCACAGCGAGTGTGCCGATGCCGCGTCGATGGGCGATCCATGACGGCCCGCCCAGTCGACGATGAACTCCACACTGCCTGCGGTGTCGAACAGGGTGTGACCCCAGTCGAGCAGTACTGCCTCGATCATCGGTGGCGCACCAGGGTCAGGCCATCTTCGCCTGCAGGCGACGGTCCAACGCATCGAGGAAGTCCTCGGTGGTGAGCCACGGCGCGTCCTTGGAGATCAGCATGGCGAGATCCTTGGTCATCTCCCCGGCCTCGACGGCCTCGACGCACACCGACTCGAGCGCCTCGGCGAAGGCGACGACCTCGGGCGTGTTGTCCATCTTGCCGCGGTAGGTCAGACCCTGGGTCCATGCGTAGATCGAAGCGATCGGGTTGGTGGAGGTCTTGTTGCCCTTCTGGTGCTCGCGGTAGTGGCGCGTCACGGTGCCGTGAGCGGCCTCGGCCTCGACGGTCTTGCCGTCCGGAGTCATCAGCACCGAGGTCATCAGACCGAGCGAACCGAATCCCTGGGCGACGGTGTCGGACTGCACGTCGCCGTCGTAGTTCTTGCACGCCCAGACGTAGCCGCCCTCCCACTTCATCGCGCTCGCAACCATGTCATCGATCAAGCGATGCTCGTAAGTGAGACCGGCAGCATCCATGTCGGCCTTGAACTCGGTCTGGTAGACCTCCTCGAAGATGTCCTTGAACGCGCCGTCGTAGGCTTTGAGGATCGTGTTCTTCGTGCTGAGGTAGACCGGGTAGCCGCGGTTCAGGCCGTAGCGCAACGACGCCCGGGCGAAGTCACGGATGCTGTCGTTGTAGTTGTACATCCCCATCACCACGCCGCCGTCTGCCCCGTAGTCGGCGATGTGCAGCTCGGTCGGTTCGGAGCCATCAGCTGGCGTGAAAGTCATCGTGACCTTGCCGGCGCCCGGCACCTTCCAGTCCGTCGCCTTGTACTGGTCGCCATGGGCGTGACGGCCGATCACGATGGGCTTGGTCCAGCCAGGCACGAGGCGGGGAATGTTGGAGATCACGATCGGCTCACGGAAGATGACACCTCCGAGGATGTTGCGGATCGTGCCGTTCGGGCTCTTCCACATCTTCTTCAGGCCGAACTCCTCCACGCGCGCCTCGTCGGGGGTGATGGTGGCGCACTTGACGGCCACGCCGTGCTGCTTGGTGGCATTGGCCGAGTCGATGGTGACCTGATCGTCGGTGGCGTCGCGATGCTCGATGCTGAGGTCGTAGTAATCCAGCTCGACATCGAGATACGGCAGGATCAGCTTCTCCTTGATGAACTGCCAGATGATGCGGGTCATCTCGTCGCCGTCCATCTCGACGATGGGATTCGCCACCTTGATCCGCTTGCCAGGGTCCTGGTCCATTGTCTGCCGCTCCTCGTGCACTTGTATTCGACTTGTACAGTCTAGCCGCCACGTCGACCGCGGAGAACCCCCAATGCTCTCGCCGATGGGTTTGTACGATGAGCGCCGTGACCACCATCGATGCCGACACGCCAACCGACGAGTCCGAGACGACGGACCTCCCCCACGGCTGGGCTGTCGAGCCGTTGACCGGAACGCTGGGCGCAGTGATCCACGGCGCCACCCTGGCCAGCACGCTGAGCGACGACGAGGTCGCCTGCGTGCGCGCCACCCTCAACGCTTTTCGCGTCGTGTTCTTCCGTGACCAGCGCATCACGCCCGGTCAACACGTGGCCTTCGCTGCTCGCTTCGGTCCGCTCACCCCCGCCCATCCGCTGCTCGGGGGCCTGGACGAGGACCATCCCGAGATCCTCGTCCTGGACAGCGCGGACTACCCACTCGGCGTCGGCAGTCGATCGAACGGCACGAGCTACAACAACCGCTGGCACACCGACGTGACGTTCAGCCCGACACCGCCTACCGCCACGATCCTGGCTGCCCGCCTCATCCCTGCCCGGGGCGGCGACACGCTGTGGGCCGATCTCGTCGATGCGTACACCACCCTGTCGCCACCGATCCAGGCCCTGATCCGCGACATGGTGGCAGTGCACGACGCGACCAGCACGTTCAACCGGTTCCGGGACGACGACCCGACAGGCGAGCAACAGGCCCGACTCGCCAACCTGCGATCGGTGCAGCACCCGGTGGTGCGCCGCCATCCGGAGACCGGCGAGCTGGGACTGTTCGTCAACGAGACGTTCACCCAGCGCATCGTCGGCCTTGCGCCGGCCGAGAGCGACGCCGTGTTGCACCTGCTGTATCAGCACACCGTCGAACCGGAACGGGTGGTGCGCTGGAAGTGGCGCGACGGCGACGTCGCCTTCTGGGACAACCGATCCACTGCGCACTACGCGGCGGCCGACTACGGCGACGCCCGCCGCATCATGCATCGCGTCACCATCGGTGGCGACGCACCGGTGGGCCCCGCCGCCTGAGGCGTCACTGTTTGAGGCGTCACAGCGCCCATCCCGGGCCGGACGAGGTGACGGCGCAATCGCCGCCCTACCATCACATCCATGGACTTTGCGTGGACACCGGAGCAGAACGAGCTCCGTGAGCAGGCTCGGCAGGTGGCCGCCGATGCGGTCACTCGCTTCGGTCGGCACAACGACAGCTGGATCAACGGCTACAGCAAGGAGTTCGCCAAGGAGCTGGCGGCGCACGGCTGGATCGGGATGACCTGGCCGGCCGAGTTCGGTGGCGGTGGACGCCCACCGATCGACCGGCTCATCGTGGGCGAGGAGCTGATCAAGGCCGGCGCGCCGGTTGCAGCGATGTGGTTCGCCGACCGCCAGATGGGCCCGACCCTGATCAGCTACGGCCGCCCCGACCAGCAGGTCGAGTTCCTGCCCCGGATCCTGTCCGGTGAGACCACCTGGTGCATCGGCATGAGCGAGCCCGACGCGGGCAGCGACCTGGCCAGCTTGAAGACCGCTGCCGTCCGTGACGGCGACGAATGGGTCATCAACGGCCAGAAGATCTGGACCAGCTTCGGCGAAGTGGCCGACTATTGCTACCTGATCTGCCGCACCACCACCGAGGGTCCCCCGCACGCGGGCATCAGCGAGATCATCGTGCCGATGGACACCCCCGGCATCGAGGTGCGCCCGATCAAGGACATGACCACGAACCGGCACTTCTGCGAGGTGTTCTTCACGAACGCGCGAGTGCCCGTGGCGAACCTCGTCGGCGTCGAGGGCGCCGCGTTCAAGCAGACCATGCGCCAGCTCGAGCACGAGCGTGGCGGCGTGGACCGCCTCGTCAGCAACCATGCGCTGTACCTGCTCGCCTGCGAGCAAGCCGACACGTCCGATCCACTCGTGCGCCAGGAGATCGCCGCGCTGGAGATCGCCTACCGCATCGGCCGCATCCTCGTCGTCCGCGAAGTGCTGCGCCAGGCACCTGCCGGCTTCAGCGCGGCCACGAAGTGCTTCTGCACCGAGCACGAGACCCGGGTCGCCGAGTTCGTGTCACGGGTGATGGGCGCCCACGCGACGCTATGGGACCAGACCAGCGCGGGTCTCTGCTACTCGCCCGGCTACACCATCATGGGCGGCACGTCCAACGTGATGCGCAACATCCTCGGCGAGCGAGTCCTCGGACTGCCCAAGGGTTGATCGGTCCACAGCTCTTTGGTCCGGAGCACGGGGCGGCGTTGTTCAGAACGCCTCGAACCAGGTCGACAGCCGGGTGACAACGTCGTCGAAGGAGTCGGCCGCGTAGAGCGTGCTCTGGTAGTGGGTGATGTCGTAGTCACGCAGAGCCATTTCGTCGAGGTCGAACGGACGCACCTCGGCCTCGGCGAAGCTCTGCAGCTCTCCGAACGAGCTGAGCAGCCCGGCGCCGTAGGTGCGCAGCCCGCCTGCTTCGTGCACGATCCCGAACTCCATGCTGAACCAGAACACCTTGCTGAATCGTTCGAGCGAGGCGTCGTCGACGGCGCGGGTGCTCGCCTGGCCGGCCAGCTCGTAAAGGCGGGCGAGTCGTGGCGCAGCAAGCGCGTTTGCGTGACCGATGACCTCGTGAATGATGTCGGGTTCCGGTGTGTAGAAGGGCACCGACGGATGGCGGACGTACTGCGTCGACAGGAATGTCTTTTCGGCCAGTGCGCCGTAGAACTCGCGCGTCGGCACGAGCCCTGGGACCGCGCGGACGCACCAGCCCGTGAGCTCACCGAGTCGGGCGGACACATCGGCGAGCTGCGGCACCGTGGTGTCGGGCAGGCCGAGCGCAACAGCGCCGAGCCGGTAGTCCCCCACGGCGGTATCGGCATGCAGGCGTCGCAGTGCGCAGCTCACCGTGCGCCAGACCTCGTCCTCGCCCGACGTGTAATCGATACGCGGCGGTGGGCCCGCATGATGCATGGCCGACGCTGCAGCGATGTGGCTGCGCCGGGCGAGGTAGGCCGGATCGGAGCATCCCGGATGCTCGGCGGGCAACCCGACAGGGTTGATGCGGGTCATCGGTGACGCCCCCCGGCCCACGACCACGGGTACTCCGGGTCACTGACCGCCCGCGCCGCGGCGGTAAGCCCCAGCGGCCCGAAGACATCGATCATCACTGCGGTCTCACCAGTGCGGTCCACCCCG
This sequence comes from Actinomycetota bacterium, assembly GCA_043745825.1. Taxonomy (GTDB): domain Bacteria; phylum Actinomycetota; class Acidimicrobiia; order Acidimicrobiales; family Ilumatobacteraceae; genus WLMZ01. The sequence continues at coordinate 12,530 of JAYTSB010000155.1, forward strand.
ATGCTGCGCTCGTGGCTGCCCGGTTGGGGGCCGTGCACGAAGCCGGCCGGGTGCAGGCTGATCGACCCCGCGCGAATGCCCGAACCGGCGCGGCTCATGAAATCACCATCGCTGTAGAACAGCACCTCGTCGGTCTCGACGTTGGCATGGTGATACGGCACCTTGACCGCCTCGGGGTCGGTGTCGAACAAACGCGGCACGAAGCTGCACACCACGAAGCCTGGCCCGGCGAAGGTCTGGTGCACGGGCGGTGGCTGGTGGATGCGGCCGACCACCGGCTCGAAGTCGGCGATGTTGAACGCCCACGGGTAGACGCAGCCGTCCCAACCCAGCACGTCGAAGGGATGAGTTGCGTGCACGTGGCGCGACAACCCGTTGCGCGTGCGCACCACGACCTCGACATCCTCACCGATCATCAGCAGCGGCTCGGCCGCCGGGCCACGCAGATCGCGCTCGCTGAATGGTGCGCCCTCCAGGATCTGGCCCTGGCGATTGGTGTAGCGCTCCGGCACGCCGATGTGACCGCGCCCCAGGACCACCAGTGCATCGACCACCTCCCCCGGCGTCACCACCCAGCGATGCGTCGTCGACATCGGCACCACCACGTAGTCGCCGGGGCCGACGGCCAACCGGCCGAACACCGACTCCATCACGGCGGCACCCGACTGGACGTACAGCAGCTCGTCACCGGTGGCGTTGCGGTACAGCGGGCTGGTCGCCGCGGCGGAGATCCATCCGATCATCACGTCGTCGTTGCCGAGCAGCATGGTCCGACCCTGGATGGCATCGGCGGCGGCGTTGGTTCGTTCGAGAGCGGGGGTGCGCAGATGGTGCGGCTGCAACGGTTGGTTGGGGGTGAAGGCCACCGGTGCCGACTCGATCGGTTCGATGGCGACGAGCGCGCTCGGCGAACACAGGTGGTAGAGCAGCGACGAGGCGCCACTGAAACCCTCGTTGCCCATCAGCTCCTCGCAGGCCACGACACCATCGACGCGATGAATCACGTGGCGCTTCCTCGGAACCTCTCCCACACGGCGGTAGTGCGGCATCAGCCGTGCCTCCCGCGCGCCGGCACGACCGTGCCGCTCACCGCTCCGAAGCCGATGCGTGGGCGTCCGTCGCCGCCGGCCCAGCCGCGCATGGTGACGGTGTCGCCGTCGGCGAGGAATGCCCGCGCCGTGCCGTCGGCGAGTTGCAGCGGTTCGGCGCCACGCCAGGTCAGCTCGATCATGCTCCCCCGTTCTGCCGGCGTCGGCCCGCTCACGGTACCCGAGCCGTAGAGGTCGCCGACACCGGTGGTGGCACCGTTGACCGTGGTGTGCGCGAGCTGCTGGGCGAAGGTCCAGTACATCCCGGAGAAGCAGGCGTCGGTGACGCGCGTGTCCTTGACGTCGACCGTGAGGCGCAGGTCCAACGCCCACGGGCGACTCGCGCGCAGGTACGGATCGGGCAACGGGTCCTGCACGGGTGCCGGCACCAGGTGGTCGCGCAGCGCGTCGAGCGTCACCACCCAGGCGGAGATGCTCGTGGCGAAGCTCTTGGCCAAGTTGGGCCCGAGGGGCTGGTACTCGAAGCTCTGCAGGTCACGCGCCGACCAGTCGTCGAGCAGCACCGCACCGAAGATGTGTCGGTCCGCGTCGTCC
>JAYTSB010000156.1:0-6465 GCA_043745825.1 Actinomycetota bacterium
TTGTCGCGATACCACTCGACGGTCGCGGCGAGCCCGTCGACCAGGTTGTGTTCGGTCTTCCAACCGAGCGCGGTGACCTTGTCGTGGGTGATGGAGTACCGACGGTCGTGGCCGAGGCGATCTGCGACGGGCGTGATGAAGCGCTCGTCTCGGCCGCACAGTTCCAAGAGGCGGTACGTGATCTCTTTGTTGGTGACCTCGTTGCCGGCGCCGATGTTGTAGATCTCACCGACGGTGCCACGCTGCAGCACGAGCAACGCAGCGGTGGTGTGGTCATGGACGTGGATCCAGTCGCGGATGTTGCCGCCATCGCCGTACAGCGGCACGTTCTTGCCATCGAGCAGGTTCGTGGTGAACAGCGGGATCAACTTCTCCGGGAACTGGTAGGGCCCGAAGTTGTTGCTGCAACGGGTCACCACCACGGGTAGGTCGTGGGTGGTGTAGTAGCTCAGCGCAATGAGATCGCTGCCGGCCTTGGCCGCGGAGTACGGCGAACGCGGGCCGAGCGCATCGGTCTCGCTGAACGAGCCGTCCTCGATGCTGCCGTACACCTCGTCGGTCGAGATGTGCACGAAGCGCTCCACGCCCACCTGACGGGCGACATCACACAACACGTTGGTGCCGAAGCAGTTCGTGCGCACGAAGGAGTAGCCGTCCTTGATCGAGCGATCGACGTGGGTCTCGGCGGCGAAGTGCACCACTGCGTCATGGCCCGTCATTGCCGCCAAGACGTCGTCCTGATCGCAGATGTCGCCCTTGACGAAGCGGCAGCGCTTGTCATCGATGAGGTCGCGGATGCTCTCCAGATTGCCGGCGTACGTCAGCGCGTCATAGACCGTGACGCTGTCGTCGGTGGTGGCGAGGACGTGGCGGACATAGTTGGAACCGATGAAACCGGCGGCCCCGGTGACGAACTGCTTCACGTACGCATCTTCCAGTAGGGCCGACGGCCGGCGGGGATGTCGGCACGGCGCGGGTTCTGCTCGTCACGCTCGGAAAGGATGGGCGTCTCGACGCCCCAGTCGGCGCCGATCACCGGATCGTTCCACATGACACCCAACTCGTCCTGGGGGTTGTAGTAGTTGTCGACGAGGTAGGTGATGGTCATCTCGGTCAGCGCCGCGAAGCCGTGGGCAACGCCCGGCGGGATGAACACGCCCATGTGGTTGTCACCACTGAGATCGAGGCAGTGCGTGGCGCCGTCGGTGGGGCCACCCTCGCGCAGGTCGTGCAGCACCACCCGGGCCGTACCGAACGGCACGTACCAGTAGTCGGCCTGGTGGAGGTGGTAGTGCAGTCCGACGACCGCACCCTCGCACCGGTTGCCGCGATTGCCCTGCACCATCTCGCGCCCGTTTGGGAACCACTCGCGACGGTAGGTCTCGATGAACATCCCGCGTGGGTCACCGTGGATCGTCGGCTCGACGATCCACACGCCGGAGATCAGTTCGCTCTCGTGGATGTTGGGCATCTCTGGTTTCGTCTCCTACTCGACGTCGATCTGGCAATGGTCGCCGATCATCAAGCGCGCGGCACGCGGACGCTTCTGGGTTCGGGTGACCACTGCTTCCTTACCGATCAGGCTGTCCTCCAGGCGGGGGATGTCGGTCACGGTGCTGCGCGCCATGATCACCGAGTGCTCGACCTCGCTGTTGGTGATGACGCAGTCCTCACCGATGGCGCTGAAGGGTCCGATGAAGCTGTCGACGATACGTGCGCCCGCCCCGATGGCCACCGGGCCGCGGATGGTCGAGTTGACCACGACGGCGCCTGCCTCGACGATCACGCGACCGTCGATGACCGTGCCCTCGCCGACATCACCGTCGAGGCGGGTCTCGATCTTCTCCAGCAGCAGTCGATTGGCCTCCAGGAGCGGCGTGAGCTTGCCGGTGTCGATCCACCAGCCGGTCAACAGCTCGCAGCGCACGCGGTAGCCCTGGTCGATCAACCACTGGATCGCGTCGGTGATCTCCAACTCGCCACGCGGCGACGGCTCGATCGCGGCGACGGCGATGTGGATGGTTCTGTCGAACAGGTAGACACCCACGAGCGCCAGGTCGCTGGCCGGATCGGCGGGCTTCTCGACGAGGTGGACGACGTTGCCCTGCGCATCGAGCGAGGCGATGCCGAACCGATGCGGGTCGGGCACCTTCTTCAGCAGGATCTGCGCGGTTGGGGGCTCGGCGCTTGACCGCGCGGTCTCGAACGCGTGCACGAAGGCGGCCAGATCCTGCTCGAGGAGGTTGTCACCGAGGTACATCACGAAGTCGTCGTCGCCGAGAAACTCCTCGGCGATGAGCACGCAGTGGGCCAGGCCCAGCGGTGCGTCCTGGGGGATGTATGTCACCTGGACGCCGAACTGGCTGCCGTCACCGACGGCGGCCATGACTTCTGCACGTGTGTCGCCGACGATGATCCCGATCTCCGCGATGCCCGCCGAGGCCATCGCCTCGATGCCGTAGAACAGGATCGGCTTGTTGGCGACGGGGACGAGTTGCTTGGCGCTCGTGTGCGTGATCGGTCGCAGGCGCGTACCGGCTCCGCCGGCGAGGATCAGTGCTTTCATGACGGCAGACAGACTAGGCCGGAACCGGCGGCGCACTGCTGACCCCGCCGAAGTAGTCCAGGTAGGCCTGGGCACCGTCGCCGAACACGAGCACCGCGTTGCCGTTGATCGTCTTGCCGACGACAGGCGGTGAGAACGGCTGCAACCCGCTGCCGACGGCGTCGCGGAGCGCACTCGCTGCGCCCAACACGTCGAGCCCGGAGTCCAGGCGCAGCGCGCCCGTACTGGAGACGAGGACGTCGCCCGCACTCAGCGGATTCCCCTTCACCTTCGCGATGGCCTTCTGGAGGGCGGTGTTGATGAACGCTTGCTGGCGCTTGATGCGCCCGAGATCCGACGACGGGTCTTCGGTCCAGGTGTCCGTGTTGACGTCATAGGTCTCGAAGTGGCGGCTGCGCGCGTAGGCGAGGCCCTGCACTCCGTCGAGCACGTGGCACCCCGGCTGGGCCACGTACAACCCGGTGTGCGTGTCCCTGATCGGGGTGTAGGAGCACACCTGGACCCCGCCGATCGCGTCGACGAGTGCCTTGAAGCCCTGGAAGTCGATCTCCACGTAGTGCTGGATCGGGATGCCCAACCCCTGCACCGTCTGGATCAGCACGGCCGGGCCGTCCTGATAGGCGGCATTGATCCGGCTCTTGTTCTTCCTTCCGGGGATGTCCACCCACAGATCGCGGGGCAACGACAGCAGCGACGCCTTGCCGCCGTGCAGGTCGCGGCGCAGCACCATGATGGTGTCGCTGCGGTTGCCGCTCACGTCCGTGGTGCCACCGATGGCACCGAAGTCGGCGTCGGTGGGGTCGGCCCCGGCACGACTGTCGGAACCGACGAGCAAGTAGTTGTCGACGTTGTCGTTGGCCGGGCTCAGCACGGCATCCAGTCCCTGGACGCGGGCGATGCGGTCGACCTGCTGATGTGCGGTGGAGATCACCCCGGCTGCACCGGCGCCGCCGACCACCGCCACGAGCAGCAACAGCGTGGCCATCCGTTGGGGGTGACGCCGCGGTCCGGTGGGCTTGGGCGGCGGACCCTGGGGACCGCGTGGGGGCCGCGGTTGACCACCGGGTGGGGCCGGGTCGCGGGCTGTTGACTCCAGGGCGGCCGACTCCAGAGCTGATGGCGCGATCTGCACGGCCTCGACGGTAGTCGCGGCGGCCGTCACGCAGGGCGCAGGTGCACCACGTCGCCGGTGTCGATGCGGTGGGTGATCGCGCAATCGTCGAGCACCACCAGGCGGCCATCGGGCTCCACACCCACGGCCCGGCCGGTGACGACCCGGTCTCCGGGCAGATCCACGCGCACGTGTTGGCCGATGGTGCCCAACCTCGCCCGGTAGATCGGAGTGATGTCCTCCGGGAGCTCGTCGAACGCGGCGAGCAGAGCGTCGAGCACCTGGCGCGGCGTGACCCCGGTCCCGAGGCGCGCCGCATCCGGTGGCGCCCAGCCCACGTTGAGGCCGATGCCGACAACCACGAAGCCGTCACCCGCCTGGGCCAGAACACCGGCCAGCTTGGCGCCATCGAGCAACAGGTCGTTCGGCCACTTGAGCGACACCGATACGCCCACCGTGCGCTCACACGCAACAGCCGCAGCCAGCGCGACCCGCTGGGTCAACTCGTGGGGATGCGCAGGAACGTGGCGCAGCAGCAACGTGGCGAGCAGGTTCGCGCCGGGGGGCGCCTCCCACCGTCGGTCGAGGCGGCCCCGCCCGGCGGTCTGGTGGTCGGCCGCGAGCACGGTTCGATCGGGCGCACCTGCGGCACCGGCAGCGAGCAGATCGGCGTTCGTCGACCCGGTCTCAGCCACCCATTCCACGTGCCATGCGTCCCTCACGGTGGGGAGGCTATATGGGTGGGCGGGGCCGCGCAGTTGGCGCATCCACGCCCTGACCGGCCATCATGGGCGGGTGCTGAAGAAGATCCTGATCGCCAACCGTGGAGAGATCGCCGTCCGAGTCATTCGGGCGGCCCGAGAGTTGGGGATCGCCACCGTTGCGGTCTACTCCGAACTCGACCGCAACGCGCTCCATGTGCGCCTCGCCGACGAGGCCTACGCGCTCGGCGGGCAGACTGCGGCGGAGAGCTACCTCAACACCGAGGCGATCCTGAACGCGATCCGGCTCAGCGGCGCCGACGGCGTGCACCCGGGCTACGGCTTCTTCAGCGAGAACCCCGACTTCATCCGGGCCATCACCGACATCGGGGTGACGTTCATCGGGCCACCGGCGTCGGCCGTCGACGTGATGGGCGACAAGGTCAGCAGCCGCAAGGCCGCACTCGAGGGCGGCGCCCCCATCGTTCCGGGCACCACCGAGTTCGCAGCGAGCTCGGCCGAGATCATGGACTTCGGCAACACCAACGGCTGGCCGGTGGCCATCAAGGCCGCGTTCGGCGGCGGCGGTCGCGGCATGAAGGTTGTGCACGGCCCGGGTGAGGTGCAGGACGCAATGGACAGCGCCCAGCGCGAGGCCAAGGCCTACTTTGGCCGTGGCGAGGTCTACGTCGAGCGCTACCTCACCTGGCCCCGGCACATCGAGGTCCAGCTCGTCGGTGACCAGCACGGCGACGTCGTGTGGGTCAGCACGCGCGATTGCTCTGCCCAGCGCCGCCACCAGAAGCTCGTGGAGGAAGCTCCGGCCACGGCACTGCCCGACGGCGTGGAGGAAGCCATGGGCGAGGCGGCGATCAAGGTCGCCAAGGCGGTTGGCTACTACAACGCCGGAACGGTGGAGTTCATCTACCAAGACGGTGACTTCTTCTTCTTGGAGATGAACACCCGTCTGCAAGTGGAACACCCGGTCAGCGAGGAGATCACCCGTATCGATCTCGTCGAGTGGCAGATCCGCGTCGCCAGCGGCGAGCCACTGCCGATGACGCAGGACGAGGTCGCGGCGCGCCGCAACGGTCACGCGATCGAGATCCGCATCAACGCCGAGAACCCGGCCGGCGGCAAGTTCCTGCCCAGCCCCGGCACGATCACCAAGCTGACCGTGCCCGATGGCTTCGGCGTGCGTTTCGACGGCGGGTACGAGGCCGGCGACGAGATCAGCCAGTACTACGACAACCTCGTCGGCAAGCTCGTCGTGTGGGGCAAGGACCGCGAGACCGCAATCGCGCGCACGGTTCGAGCCCTCAACGAGATGGTGGTCGAGGGTGTGGCCACCACCATCCCGGCTGACCTGGCAATCCTCAACCATCCCGACTTCCACGAAATGCAGCACAGCACCAAGTGGGTGGAGGAAGTGCTCGATCTGAGCAACGTCGAGGCACCCAAGGCCCCAGTTTCGGCCGAGGGCGACGAGTCCGGCCCGTTGGTGCAGCGCAACACCACGGTGGAGGTCAACGGCAAGCGCTTCGACGTGAGGATGTGGGTGCCAGAGGGCCAGGCTGTGGCGGCGGCGGTCGGGGGCAAGTCCACCGCAAAGAAGCCGGTTCGTGCCGCCGGCGCGGCGAATGCTGCCGGCGGCGGCAGCGGCGACGTGACGGCGCCGATGCAGGGCACCATCGTCAAGATCCTGGTCGAGGTCGGCCAGGCGGTCGAGGCCGGTCAGGCCGTGGTGGTGCTCGAGGCGATGAAGATGGAGAACCAGATCGCGGCCGAAAAGAGCGGCACGGTCACAGAGATCAAGGTCACGACCGGCGTCACCGTCGGTGCCGGCGATGTTGTCGTGGTCATCGCCTGATCTGCACAACGATCGTGCCAGCCGCACGGTCGTGCCAGCCCTGCCGCCGACGATCCCAAAACGCCGTGGCATAGATCAACAGGCTGAGGAACATCCCGACGCCCGGGATCACGCCGGCAGCCAGGGGTACGAGCGCGCGGATGGCCGCCGACCACCACAGCAACGGTCCACCCGTGTCCACGCGCACCACGCGCGTGCCCATTGCGAACTTGCCGAC
>JAYTSB010000157.1:0-1698 GCA_043745825.1 Actinomycetota bacterium
CGCCGAGCTTGCCCGACTCCGAACCCTCGCCCACCTGTCCGGGCAGAGGGTCGCTGCCGCGTTGCATGTCGGTCAGGCCACCGTGTCTCGGATCGAAAACGGGATCACCCTGCCGTCTTTGGCGAACGTCGCCGCATGGCTGGAGGTGGTGCAGGCCGACGAGGACGACGCTCGGCGACTCACGCAGCTCGCCGAGCGGGTCCACGGAAGCGCCCGCGGCTGGGCTCAACTGCTTGGGCGCGACGGCCACGCTCAGCGGGAAGCGGGGGAGCGGGAGCGCACGGCGTTGTCGGTGCGCAATTTTCAGCCCACTGTGATCCCGGGGTTGTTGCAAACCCCGGAGTACGCGCGCGCCATCCTGTCGATCGGGCGGGCGAAAGACGTCGAGGCGGCGGTGGCGCAGCGGGTCGAGCGCCAGCAGGTGCTCTACGAGGACGGGCGGCTGTTCACGTTCTTGATCGCCGAGCACGTCCTCACGTGGCCTCTCGGCGGCGATTTGGTCGTCGCGGCGCAGCGGGACCGCCTGGTGTCCCTCGCGCGTCTCCCCAGCGTGGATCTCGCGGTTGTCCCGGCGGCGGCGACATTGGCGGCGGCGTGGTCGAACTTTATTCTGTGGGAGCCGCCTGACGGCCCGGTCTATGCGGCGGTGGAGCTGCCACATGGCGCGGTCGAGATGTTCCGGCCCGATGAGGTCGAGTCCTACGAACGCCTGTGGGGCCGTCTGTGGTCGGCGGCGCTCCACGGGCAGGAAGCGGTCGAGATGCTGCGGTCAGGGTGATGCGCAGGATCGCGGAGGACTACCGGGGGTAGCGGCCTAGTCCGGCGTCCGCTGGCCGGGAAAGGGGTGGTCGTTCAGTCCCGAGCGCGACCGCCGAGGACCCCCAGTGCCGCGATCCGTTCGGTCTCGCGGTCGACTGAGAACGGGCCGTACATCCGCGTCAGCTCACGCCACGCCAACTTCCCCGGCCCGCCCTCGCCGTCCCCACGCTGTGGCTGCCAGTACCACCACTTCCGGCCACGCATCCACAGCTCGCCGTCGCGGTCGCGGATCACGGAATACAGCTTTTTCGGCTCGTCCATGCCCGGATCGCTCATGCCGGCGCTCCGATCACGGTCGGTTTCTTCCCCTGGGTTACCTCGATCCAGCCCTCGTCCCGGAGTAGGCGCACCGCGCGGGACACCGTGTTGGTGGAGATGCCGCCCCACGCTTCGGCGATGTCGCGGATGGACGGGAACTCGGCGCCAGGCTTGATGCGCTTCCTGCGGATTTCGGTGCGGTAGTGCTCGGCCACCTGTTCGTGGGCCCTGACTAGTTTCGGCACGTGCGGGACTGTAGCGGTGAATGCGGGTGTGCTCATGCCGTGAGCTTACCATGCTGTTGCACTCAGTACGACGGCACTGTTGCACTGAGTGCGTCACCGTGCTAAGTTTCACCCATGCCCACTACCGCTTCCCCCGCTACCGCCACCGACACGATCCAGGAGAACGAGATGGTCCGGTACGTGGACGAGAGCGGCGAGTTCCTCGGCTACTGCAACTCCTGCGGCGAGGAAGCCGAGCTGTACGGCGAGTGCTGCGACGACGGAGAGATCGAGGAGTACGAAGACGGCGACTACAGCGACCTCGACGAGGACTGACCCGCAAGGTTTGCCTGACCCCTCCGGGGGCTGGTACCTACCAGCCCCCCATCGCCACTCC
>JAYTSB010000158.1:0-7464 GCA_043745825.1 Actinomycetota bacterium
ACCGCGACCGGATGCCCGAGGATCTCGGCGAGCCGTGGCCCGACGGCCACCTCGTCGGCACCCACGAGGTTGGGCGAAGCACGAATCACGCCGTCCCGACTGATCATGCCCGGCACGCCGACACCGAGCGTGTCGTACGGGGCCAGCTCGAGCGCAAACTCGGCGAGTTGACGAACGACCTCGTCGCCCCCCTGCGGCGTGGGACGGCGTCGTTCGAGGATGACCCTGCCGGCTTCGTCCAGGACCACTCCCAGGAACTTGGTGCCCCCGACATCGATGCCGGCCGAGCGGATCACGCCTCGGATCGGACCTTGAGCTCGCGCACCGTGTTGAGGATGCGCTGCTCGGCGCGCCGCTTGACGAACCCGGGCAACGGTACGACGAGTTCGATGGCCAGGTCGTAACGAACATCGATGGTGCCGCCGTTGGCATCGGAGAACGTGTACGCCCCGTCGATCGAGCGCATGATGTCGCCGCGCAACATCTTCCAACCGAGCACTCTCGGGGCCTGGCTGTAGTCGTAGGCCAGCGTGTAGTGCGTGCTGCGACCGAGGGCCGATGCCCGGAACTCGACCTCGATGGGGCGACCGAGGTCGTCGCGGGCGCGGACGGTGGCTTCCTTCACGTCCTTGGCCCACTCGGGGTAGCGCTCGAAGTCAGCGGCAACGGAATAGACACGGTCCATGGGCGCAGCAATGGTGATGGTCTGGAAGGCGGTCTCAGCCATGGGATGAATTCTGCTCCATCTGCTCGTCGGAAGGTGGGACACCCACCGAATTCACGTCGCCATCATCATCATCATCGGCTTCGGTGGGCGAGCCCAGTACCTGCCGCGGTGCGAAGCTGCCGTGCTTGGAGCACCACAGGCCGTTGAGCCCGAGCCCGAACATCGGCACGAGGATGCCGAAGGCGAGGGTGGACCCGGCCCGGCCATCGGTGCGGCTGCGCGCGATGGCCGTGGCGAAGGCGACCACCACCTGCACGCTGAGCGCGCTCAGCATGACCCGGCGCACGGCCTTGGGCGTGCTACCGCTGACCAGGAAGTACAGCTGCGCGACGGCGATGTTGTCGGTGCGGCTGCGGTTCACCGCGGTGATGTAGCTCCACAAGAACGCGAACACACCGCCCGCAAACAGGCTGAGCGCCACGACCACCCCGACGACGCGCATCGGGCCGGTGAAGATCACTGCGGCCAGCGTGGCCGACATCACGAACACCACGGTTCCGATCACATCGGCACGCACGATCTGCTGCCCGGCTCGCGTCGACGCATCGGGGGCATCACGAGGCCCGTCTGGCCTGCCGCTGTCCACACCCGTCTCCACGACGTTCATCATGCCAGCGCACCCAAGGATTTGCCCAGCCGCTGGGCCAGCACGTCGTAGCTGAACTCGGCGACGGCGCGCTCACGCGCCGCCACGCCCATCGTGCGCCGGCGGGCAGGATCGTCGAGCAGCGTCTCGAACACGGCGGCGACCTCGCGGTGATCGTCCGGATGCCGCACCACGACGCCGGTCTCACCATCGGCCACGGCCTCTGCTGCGCCACCCGAGTCACCGGCGACCTGCGGGATGCCACACGCCGCAGCCTCGACGAACACGATGCCGAAGCCTTCCTGCTCGAGGCCACCCCAGCGGTTCCGGCAGAGCATCGCGTAGAGGTCGGCGCACCCGTAGAGCCGGGGCAGGTCATCGTTGCTGACCCTGCCGAGGAAGCGAACCGGTGCCTGCAGTTCGGCGGCAAGGCGCTGCAGGCGAGCGAGATCGCGCCCGCCGCCTGCGATCGCGAGCACAAGATCCGGCCGTGACCGGCGCAGCGACGCCGCCGCCCGGATCGCCGTGTCGAAGCCCTTGCGCGGCACGAGGCGACTGATGCCGACGATCAGTTCGGCGCCAGCGGGGAGGCCGAAGTCGCGCCGGGCCTGCTCGCGTTCGTGCTCGAGCAGCGGACGGAACCGCTCGGTGTCAACGCCCGGCGGCACCACCGTGATCGGCAGGTGCCGACCGGCGGCGTGGTCGGCCTCTGCGGCCGGGTAGCCGCCGGCGGCGATGACATGCCGGGCCCGTTGCAACACCCAGGCCAGGGTCTGCTTGCTCCCCGGTAACCGTCCCGGCACGGTGACTTCGGCCCCGTGGAGGACCAGGTCGTACGGCAGATGGAGCGAGGGGCCGACCAGGCCGAGTGGCAGCGCAGGGTCGAGCACCACCAGGTCGGCGCCGACCTCGCGCGCCATCGTGTCGATTCGCCGCACCATCAGCGGGTGCGGCAACAACACCTTCTCGCGGGTGCGCTCGATGTGAAATGCCTGCTGCGCATCGAATTCCGCCGCTCCGGCGTACGGGCTGGTGAGCACCGCGAACGACTCCGGCGGGAGGCGTCGCCACCATTCCCACAGCAGCGATTGGATCCCGCCGATCTTGGGCGGGAAGTCGTTGGTGACGAGGAGGTGCTTCACGTGCGTGCGGCCGCGAGTTCTTCGGCGACAAGAGTGTGGGCATCGTGCGCAGGCAACATGTCAAGGTGACCGATGCGCGCCGCCGCCCACACGGCGTGGGCGCGCAGCATGGGCTCGGCGTGCACAAGGTAGCGGCGCAGCACCAACGCAACCTGCTCATCCGTTTTCACGCCCACGTTGCCGAGCGCGATCAACGCGTTCCGCCGCAGCCAGATCGGATCGCGATCGGCCAGGTACCAGCGGCCGTACTCGGCCAACAGCGTCTCGTCGTCCTGCTCCAACAAGCGCAGCAGCGGCACCCATGCCTGCACCTCTGCCTGGACCTCTGCAACGGTGTCGGCACCACGGGTGGTGACCCGGCGGTCGAAGCGGACCGTTGGGGGGCAGACCGTCTGGCATGTGTCGCACCCGTAGATGCGGTTGCCGAGAGCGACGCGGTACTCGCGGGGGAACACCCCCGGGCGCTGCAGCAGCCAGGCCAAACAGCGCGCCGCATCGACCACGCCCTCGGCGACGATGGCCCCCGTGGGGCACCCATCGAGGCAGCGCCTGCAGGACCCGCAACCGTCTGCGACGGGCGACTTGGCGGGCGGCAGCGGTGCGGTGGTGATCACCGAACCGAGCACGAAGAAGCTCCCGGCGCCGGGCACCAGCAGGTTGGCGTTCTTGCCGAACCAGCCGAGTCCGCCGAGCCACGCCGCTTCGCGGTCCACAACCGAGTTGTCGTCGGCGAATGCCACCGCTCTGTAGCCGTCGGCTCGCAGCGTGTTCACGATCTCTTGCAGGCCGGCACGCAGCGGCGCATAGTGATCGATCCAGGCGTAGCGGGCGACCGCTCCGTAGGGCGTCGGCGGCGGATCCGGTTCGTCCATCATGTAACTGCGAGCCGCGACAAGCATCGCCCGCGCCCCCGTGACGGCTTGGGACGGATCGGTGGAGCGCTCCGGATTGCGGTACGTGAACTGCATGGTGTCGTGGAGACCCTGCTCTCGTCGTTGCAACAGTGCATCCCGCGCCCGCTGCATCACCTGCGCCGGGGCCACCCCGATGTGATCGAGCCCGGCACGCCGACCGACTGCACACAGCGCGGCGAGATAGGCCCCATTGATCGGCTCAGGCGTTCGCTTCGGCACGGTGCCGAAGCGTAGGCACCATTCCGGCCTCCGCAAACCAGCGCACTGCGCGTTGCTCGGCGAGGTCGAACACGATGGCGGTTGCGGTGACCCCGAGTGCCGAGTCATCCGTGCGATCGCAGATGAAGGTGACGACACAGTCGGTACAGGCCGCCGTTGCCCGCATGACGCACTCGTCGCAGTCGATGATGATGCTGTTCATGTCGCCACGATGACAGAGGCGTGTGACAGAGTGCCGGACATGGGTGCGGTACGGGCTGCTCTGATGTCGCTGGCTGTTGCCGGGCTGGTCACGGCATGCACCGAATCCTCTCGCCGTCCGACCGCCACCACCGGCCCAGGCACCACAGCCACCGACAGCACGCCCACCGCCGACGCCGTGACCGGTACCGTCGACCCAACGGGATCCCCCGACACCCTGGGCTGGGGCCCGTGCACGGATCCGCAGGCCACCGACCCCTCGCTGCAGTGCGCAACCCTCAGCGTTCCACTCTCGCGCGGGGACGATGGCGCGCCTTCCGGCGACACCACGATCGACCTCGCGCTCGTGCGCGTCCCCGCCACCGCGAACCGGCGCGGCGCCGTGCTGTTCAACCCGGGCGGGCCTGGCGGATCCGGGTTCGACTCCATCGCCCAGGGTGGCTCCACCATCTCCAGCTCGCTCGGCCTCGGCGCATACGACCTAATCGGCTTCGATCCCCGCGGCGTGGACCGCTCGAACGGCATCCGCTGTCTCACCGACGCCCAGCTCGACGCGCAGTCGTACCTCGACGACACGCCAGACTCTCCTCAGGAGCAGGCTGCGCTCGACTCGACCGAGACTGCGTTCGCAGACGCCTGCAAGGCGGCCTACGGTGACACGCTGCAGGACTACTCCACCCTGAACACCGCCCGCGACATGGATGCCATCCGCATCGCCCTCGGTGACGACACCATCAGCTACCTCGGGATCTCCTACGGCACGTATCTCGGCGCGGTGTACGCCACTCAGTTCCCCGAACACGTGCGGGCGATGGTGCTGGACTCAGCGTTCGAACCCAGCGGCGACACCATCGAGCAGCAGTACGAGACGCAGCTCGTTGGTTTCGAGCATGCCTTCGATGACTGGGCGATGTGGTGCCAGACCAACGCCACGTGTCGTTTCACCTCGGCCGATGTGGGCGCCGGCTGGGATGCGCTGCTCACCCAACTCGACACGAATCCGATCACTGACCCCGACGGTCGAGTCGGCAACCAGGTGGTCATGCGCGGCGCCACCATCGCCGCGCTCTACAGCAAGGCCGACTGGCCGGTGCTCGGCGCAGCGCTCGCCGATGCCGCGACGGGTGACGCAGCTGGACTTTTCCGTCTGGCCGACGGCTACTCCGGGCGCGACGAATCCGGCCATTACACAACCATCGGGCAGTCGAACACCGTCATCAACTGCGCGAGCGGCATCGACAGCGAGACCCCGCCCGATCCCGCAGCACTGGTCGCCCGGCTCCAGTCGTTGGCGCCGCGCTTCGCCAAGGACCTCGAGGTCAGCGATTTCACCGATCAGGGCGGCTGCTCATTGTTGATGCCGGCGCAGCCGATCGACGAGCTGCACTACGCCGGTGACTCACCCATCGTGGTGATCGGGGGCACGAACGACCCGGCCACGCCGTTCCGCTGGGCCGAGGAGATGACTGCGGCGATGGGACCGAGTGCCACCCTCGTGACCTATACCGGTGAAGGCCATGGGCAGCTGCTCGCCTCGAAGTGCGTCACCGCGATCGAAGCAGCACTGCTTGCGAACCTCAAGCGTCCTCCGGCCGAAACGACGTGCGACCCGGACCCGGACATCGCCCGGCCCGCGTGGTGGGATTCGATCACCGTGCCCGCCGGCATCGATCCCGTGCTCGACTCCCCCGAACTGACCGGTGCACTCGGTCTCACGCCGTCTGATGTGTACGGCGAGCTCCGTACCAGCAGGCTGTCGGCCAAGGACGTGCTCGCCGCCTACCAGCCCGGTTTGGAGTCGGTCGGGTTCACCCATCTCGGCGAACAGCAGCCGTTCACCGGCAGCGAGCAGGCCGTGTTCACCGCGCCGAACGGCGACTTCTTCACCGTCCTCGCCCTCGACCCGTCGGCGTTCGACGACCCGAAGTTGGCATCGGCGAAGGGCCTCGTCCCTGACGGCACGACCGTCGTGCTGCTGCTCTACATCCCCAAGTGAGCGGCCTGCGTCGTCCGTCAGCGAGTAGCGGAACGGCCGCAGGCCACGAGCAGCATGTCCGACGACACCGGGTTCGCGCCGTCGCTGCGCACGTCGGCAATGATCGCCTGGTCGTTGGTGACCACCACGACGGGCGTGCCGATCGGCAGCGCCCGCACCTCGGCGCGGATGACGTCGTCGGCGCTCACGCCCGGCGGCGAGAACTGCACCCGGATCAGGCGCCGGCGCGCAGACGCACCAACCACATCGGCACCGTCGAACACAACGCGCAGGTCCACGCCGAGACGCCGGGCAAGGTCCTCCAGCATCTCGATGCACAGCTCGCGCTGGTCGAGCAACTCCATCGTCGGCCAGCCGAGCTTGGCGACGTTGTAGCCATCGACCAGGATCACCGCGTCCGGCGTGCGCAGCAGGTGGTGGGCCGCAGCGATCGAATCGCCGTACACACCGCCGGGAATGGCTATCGGCTTGCGCACCGCCGGGCGCGGACGCAGCGGCCTGACGCCCGCCAGGTGGTCACCGCTGTGCCGGACGCCGGTGACGTGACTGGTGCGGGGCGCGGCCGTCGACGCAATGGGCAGGTCATGTTCATTCACATCGGCGGGCTCGGCCAGCGCCCGCCCGGCAGCGGTCAGGGCCTCCGCCAGCTCGCGGGTGGCTGTCGCCGCCTGGGCCAGTGCTCGTGCCGCGACCTGGTTGCCAGCGCTGGTGAGGACCGTAGACACAACCGGTGCGGCTGACGCCCGGCCGGGACCGGTGTCGGCGGCCTCACGATGGGCGAGCCGCGCCAGCACGTCGTCGCGCATGGCTTCGGCTATCCGAAGCTGTTCTGCGGTCTCGCGCAACGCCTGTTCGGCTCGCTCGGCGCGCTCGACCTCGCCCGCCACCCGGCGCTTGATCTTGTCCATCTCGCGACGCAAGCCCTCGACCTCGTTGCGCAGGGACGCCGACTGTGCCGTCGCGGCATTCACGGCTGCCTCGGCGCGTTCGCGTCTGGCCTGCTCCCGAGCCAACGTGTCGTGGTGGCCGAGGAGTTCGGCGGCCGACCGTGCCGCGGCCTGCTCGGCTGCTTCGCGCCGCCGTTCGGCCTTGCGCAGGGCTGCGACGGAGGACTTCTGCTCGGCTTCCTGGTCGGACGCTGCCTGCAGCCCGCGCACGTGTTCCTCCCAGCCCGGCCGGCGCTGCAGCCACGTCATGCCGATCTCGTCGACGAGATCGGTAGTGGCCACCACGCCGAGCCTGCTGCGGAACGACTCGTCGCCGGCAACCGCCCGCCGCACGGCGCGCAGTGAGGTGCGGTCCAGCCGGCTGAACTTCAGGTACGCCTTCAGACCGACGGGGTACACGAGTGGCGGGCGTAGTTTCTGGCCGGCGGCGGCGATGCCCACGGCGAACTCGAGCGCAGACCGCAGTGCCAGGTCGGACACCCCGTTGACGTCGGCCACGGACACCCCATTGACGTCGGCCACGGCCGGCGCGTTGGCGCCGGTCTGTGCCTCGTCCGCCGCAGGGAGATCGGCGTCGGCCACGTGCATCGGCTGCTCGGCGCTCACGCGTGCCAGCGTACCGGTGATGCGCGCGCCGGTCCTGCCGTTCTGACACGAGGTGCTTGACAGCGAACGGACGTTCGTGGTGTTGTTGCACGATGCAACGTACGTTCGATGACCTCGGCACCCCGC
>JAYTSB010000159.1:0-1519 GCA_043745825.1 Actinomycetota bacterium
GATCTCGCACCCGATGGTCGTCTCCTTCTGCTCCAGGGTCCCGCTGCACTGCCCGCCACTTACCTGAATGTGATCACCAACTTCCCGCGCTTCGTCGAATAGAAGCTGAAGGCGAGCGCGCCGTAAGCGAATTCCGCCTCCTCACCGAATCCCTCGCCGACCGGTATGCCAGCGGCCATCTGGCGGCACTCGAGAATTCAAGTGCTACGCGCTCCGCTCATCATCGCCTGCTCGGACAACTCGCACTCCCCGTGCAGAAGAGCATGACGAAGGCCTCGTCGTTCAACCGCCAGCCTTCTGGCGCCCATTGCCAGACCGCATAGTAGGAGCCTCCAAACTCCGAAATTCCATCAGCCCGCCGCCGGCGTCCGACCCACCGACCGTACTCCGCGGCGGCGAGACCCGTCGCGCTGATGTCAATCGAGTTGGGAGTTCGGACATAGCCGCCGAACGCCGTGTCCGCGAACTGGCGATTGAGCTCTGCGTCCGTAGAGTCTCGGGAAAGCTGCGTGACCCGTCCGGCCCATAGTCCGCTGAACGTGGGCAGCATGCTCGCGACGACGCCTGCCGCATCGCGCCGAGCGATCGCAGCGTTGGAAACGGCGCGTATCACCTCGATCTCCGCGACGTCTGCCGAGTGCATCGGCGCGGGCGACACCGCCGCCGTATGGAACGCATGCCCAGGGCCTGCACATCCGGCCGCCGTGAACACGACCAGTGCGATGAAACGGCGCATGGCTCCTCCAAGAAAGGGACGAATGTCGAGCGAACGCCCTCAGTGGGCGTGCATCGGACAACATGGGGGAGCGCATCAATGTGCGATAGCGACCTTCGCCCCTCGCCGTCCATTTGTTCGTTGCTGGTATCCCGGCAGCCGGTGCGGTGGTATGTTCGCGTGCCTCTCCGTGCGGCAGTTGCTTGCCCCGCCTGCTGCCGCCCCCTCTCCGTGCCGACTTGCCAGACCTCGCGCGCGATGCGCTTCATGACCAACTCCAGATCTCGCTAGGCACGGCCTATACGGTCGGGCGGGAGCTCGGTGGAGGCGGGATGAGCCGAGTGTTCGTCGCGCGGGATGAGGCGCTCGGACGTGATGTCGTGGTCAAGGTGCTCGCCCCCGAGCTGGCGCAGGGCCTCAGCGCGGAGCGGTTCACGCGCGAGATCCAGCTCGCCGCCGCGCTCCAGGAGCCGCACATCGTCCCGGTTCACGCGGCGGGCGTGACGAGCGAGGGGCTGCCGTACTACACCATGCCCTACGTACGTGGTGAGTCGCTGAAGGGGCGCCGCGACGAGGGCCCGGTGCCCCTTGCCGAGGCGGTAACGATCCTGCGTGATGTGGCGACGGCGCTCGAATACGCGCACGGGCACGGGCTGGTGCACCGTGACATCAAACCGGAGAACGTGCTGCTCAGTGGCCGCACCGCCGTCCCGTGCTGTCGCACGACGGAGGTCAGCTTGCGTTCAGTGACGAGGGTGCTGGCAGCAGCATCAATTACACGGTGCGGTTGCGACACGCCGACGG
>JAYTSB010000160.1:0-8284 GCA_043745825.1 Actinomycetota bacterium
CGGTACTCGGGGGTGTACCACGACGCGGTTTGATCCTCGTTGAGCACCTTCAGGGCGATGAAACGCCAACGGATGTCGTAGTCCCGCAACTGCTGGACCTCGGTGACCCAGCGAGACGTGATCCACGCGAAGGGACAGACAGGGTCGAAGAAGAAATCGAGATCAGCCATGGCTGGCACGCTATCGGCGGTGCGTCAGGTGCGTCAGGTGCGGGGGATTTCCCGCTCCTCGAAGGTCTCGATGATGTCACCAGGCTTCAGGTCTTGGAAGTCACTGAGGCCGATACCACACTCGAAGCCCTCGCGGACCTCGCGCGCATCTTCCTTGAACCGCTTGAGCGACGTGATGCTGCCCTTCCAGATGATGACGCCTTCACGGAGGAAGCGCACCTTGGTGCCACGGCTGATGACACCCGAGCGGACATAACAACCGGCGATGCCGCCGATGCGAGGAACCCGGAAGACCTCGCGGACTTCGGCCTCGCCCGTGATGACCTCTTCGAACTCCGGCGCCAACATGCCAACCATCGCCCGCTCGATGTCTTCGAGCAGCTTGTAGATGATCTCGTAGAGACGGATCTCGACGTGCTCACTGGCCGCCATCTCACGAGCCTTCTTGTCCGGGCGGACGTTGAAGCCGATGAGCGTGGCGTTGGTGGTGGCGGCGAGCATGATGTCGTTCTCGGTGATGCCGCCCACGCCGCGGTTGACGAAGGCGAGCTTCACCGTCTCACGCTCGAGACGGCGCAGGCTCTCCGTCACCGCTTCGAGGGAACCATGCACATCGGCCTTGAGGACGATGTTCAGGGTGGCAACCTCGCCGGCCTGGATCTGGCTGAAGATGTCCTCGAGCTTCACGCCGCGCTGGACGCGTGCGTCACCGCGCTGGTTGGTGAGCGTGGCCCGCTGTTGGCGGGCCTCTCCCACGAGGCGGGCGGTCTTCTCGTTCGAGGCGGCACGGAACTCGTCGCCGGCGTTGGGTACCTGCGAGAGACCGAGGACCTGCACCGGCGTGGAGGGCCCGGCTTCCTTGATCTGCTTGCCCTGATCGTTGATGATCGCGCGGACCTTGCCCCAGGCAGCGCCAGCGACGATGGGGTCACCGATCTTGAGCGTGCCCTTGTCGACGAGGATCGTGGCGACGGGGCCTCGACCGGTGTCGAGGTTGGCCTCGAGCACGATGCCCTTGGCCCGCCCAGTGGGGTTGGCGGTGAGTTCTTCGAGCTCGGCAACGGCGGCGAGCTGCTCGAGCAGGTCGTCGATGCCGAGGTTCTGGTTCGCAGCCATCTCGACGACGATCGTGTCGCCGCCCCACGACTCGGGGACGAGCTCCTGCTCGGCGAGCTGGGCCAGCACGCGTTGAGGGTCGGCGTTGTCCTTGTCGATCTTGTTCAGCGCGACAACGATCGGCACATCGGCTGCGCGGGCGTGGGCGATGGCCTCGATGGTCTGGGGCATGACGCCGTCGTCGGCGGCCACCATCAGCACCACGATGTCGGTGACCTGTGCGCCTCTGGCACGCATCTTCGAGAAGGCGGCGTGACCCGGGGTGTCGATGAATGTGATCTCGGCACCGCTGTCGGTCATCACCTTGTACGCACCGATGTGCTGGGTGATGCCGCCGGCTTCGCCCGACACGACGTTGGCGTGGCGGATCTTGTCGAGCAGCGTCGTCTTGCCGTGGTCCACGTGACCCATGACGGTGATGACGGGAGCGCGAGGCGCCTGCAGCGTCTCGTCCTCGTCGTCGCTGTCGTCGAACATCGCCTGGAGTTCCATCTCCTCCTGCTGACCGGCTTCCACCAGCAGCAGATCGGCGCCGACTTCGAGCGCGAACAACTCCATCTGCTCATCGGCGAGGGTCATCGTCGCAGTGATCATCTCACCGTTGTTGAGCAGGAAACGGATGACATCAGCCGGCGTGCGGTTCAGCTTGGGAGCAAACTCCTGCGCAGACGCACCCCGCTCGATGATGATGGTGCCTTCGGGGACGGGCGCGTCGCTGTTCGTGTAGTTGCCCATCGACTGCGGCTGCAACTCGTTGAAGTCACGACGACGACGACGGCTCTTGCCCTTGCGCGGGGCGCGGCGCTGTCCGCTCGGGCGGGGGCCATTGCCACCACCTGGTGCGCCACCGCCACCGGGCGCTCCACCAGGGCCGCCGGGTCGGGCGGGATAGCCACCACCGGGGCGAGCACCTGCGGGACCGCCGGGGCGAGCACCACCGGGACCACCGGTGCGTGGCGCGAAGCCACCACCGGGACGGGCTCCTGCTGGGCCGCCGGGGCGCGCAGCACCGGGGCCTCCGGGACGGGGCGAGAAGCTGGTGCCGGGGCGGGCGCCGGGCGCCGGCGGCCGGGCACTACCGGGCGGCGGCGGGATGGGCCGACCGGTGGCCGACACAGGGCGACC
Organism: Actinomycetota bacterium; assembly: GCA_043745825.1. Classification (GTDB taxonomy): domain Bacteria; phylum Actinomycetota; class Acidimicrobiia; order Acidimicrobiales; family Ilumatobacteraceae; genus WLMZ01. Next base: position 2,412 of record JAYTSB010000160.1, read on the forward strand.
ACCGCTGCCGGGCGGCGGCGGGATGGGGCGGCCGGACGACGAGGTGGGGCGCACGGGTGGCTGACCCGTCGGGCGCGGCGGACCACCAGCGGCGGCCGCCGGGCGGGGGCCGGTGGGCATCGGCGCCTGTGGCGGCAATGGGCGGGCGGCGACGCCACTGGGCGGACGCGTGGCCTCGGGGGCACGGGCGCTGGAGATGACCCGGTGCTCGGGCTCGGCAGGCTTGGCGGGGGCGGGAGCTGCCGGGGCGGCAGGTGCGGGAGCCGGCGCCGGTGCGGCAGGTGCTGGAGCATGCGCCGCTGGGGCCGGGGCTGGGGCTGGTCCAGCGACGGCAGCTGCAGGGGCCGCAACCGATGCAGGCGCCGGGGCAACAGCGGGTGCCGGGGCAGCAGCGGCCACGGGGGTCGGCGCAGGTGCCGCGGCAACGGGGGCCGCGGCGACGGGTGCCGCTGATGTTGACAGAGCAGGTGCCGGAGCCGGGGTCGGCGCCTCGGCCTTCATCACCGGTGCGGGCGTCTGAGCCTGCGGAGCGGGCGCCTTCACCTCAGTGGCCTTGGCAGCCAAAACCTGAGCGCCCGGATCTTGAGCGCCCGGATCTTGAGCGCCCGAATCGTTGGCGCCCGATTCCTTGGCTCCTGAATCCTTGGCGCCCGAATCCTTGGCGCCCGAATCCTTGGCGCCTGAATCCTTGGCGGCTGACTTCTTGGCTGCGGCCTTCTTCGCCGGCTTGGCCTCTTCAGGCTGCTGGGGTCGGGTGAGGCCGTCTCGCTCGGCGCGGCGGCGAAGCCGGTCGGCCTGCTGCTCGATGATGGTGGAGGAATGACTTTTTGCTCCGACGCCCATTGCGTCGGAGAGCGTCATGATCTCTGCGTTGGTCATCCCGAGCTCTTTTGCGAGCTCGTGCATCCGCATGTTCTTCGACAAGACCGGTACAGCCCTTTCGTGGTGTTGCGCTGAACCGGCGAACCGGCCAGCGACGTCTAGTTTTCCATGTTCTTCGACATTGCTTCGTATGCGATGGTCAGAATGTTGTGTTCTGTGGCACCCACCGGACGCTTCCACGCCCGATCGAAACCACGTCGCTTGATTGCGTGTTGGAGGCAGGTGTCCTGATCCGTGCACAACCACGCCCCACGCCCTGTTGCTGTGCGGCTGATGACCGGGGAGCCATCCGCTGCCAGGGCGCAACGCACCATCTCCGTCTGCGGCCGCTTGGTGCGGCAGCCGACGCAGGTGCGCTGGGGGGCCGAGGTGCTACTCGTCGCCAGTGCCACCATCGTCCTTGGTCGTGTCCGAGCCGACAGTCGCTTGCGCTGCGGCCGGCGTTGTATCGGGTTCGGCCTCCACGGTGGCCTCGACCGCTGCATGGCCATTGGTCTCGGCGCCTGCTTCGCCATTGGTCTCGGTGCCGGCTTCGGATTCGGCGACGGGCTCACTGACGACTTCGACGCCGCCCGCCTCCCACTCGTCGGCGCTGAGGACGGTGCCGTCGGCGCTGTGCCACTCCATCTTGCCGGTCTCGGCGTTCTCGACCCACTCGCCCTCTGCGTAGTCTGCCTCGTCGAACGGAGCCTCGACCTCGTGAATCGGCTGGCTCTCGCCACGGATGTCGATGCGCACGCCGGTGAGACGCGCGGCGAGCCGAGCGTTCTGACCTTCCTTGCCGATCGCCAGCGACAGTTGATGGTCGGGCACGATCACATCGGCCTGGGTGCCGTCCTCGCTGACGATCACGTGGGTGACCTTGGCAGGCGACAACGCCTTGGCGATGAAGTCGGGGAAGTCCTCGCTGTAGGGGACGATGTCGATCTTCTCGCCGCGCAACTCGTTGACCACCATGCGGACGCGGCCGCCACGAGCACCGACGCAGGCGCCGACCGGATCGACATTGTTGTCGTTGCTCCAGACGGCGATCTTGGTGCGGTGCCCTGGTTCACGCGCACACGCCTTGATCTCGACGACGCCATCGGCGATCTCGGGGACCTCCAGCTCGAACAGACGCTTGATCAGACCCGGGTGGGTGCGGCTGACCACGATCTGGGGACCTTTGGCGGTCTTGCGGACCTCGACGATGTACGCCTTCACGCGGCCACCCGGCTCCGGCCGCTCGAACTGCACCTGTTCGGCCTGGGGCAGCAGCGCCTCCACCCGACCCAGGTCAAGCAGGGTGTAACGGCTGTCGGTCTGCTGGATGATGCCGGTGACGATGTCGCCCTCGCGGTTTGCATACTCCTCGAACTTGCGGTCTCGCTCGGCTTCACGGATGCGCTGGTTCATCACCTGGCGGAAGGTCTGCGCAGCGATGCGGCCGAGCTCGCCACTCTCGGGCGTGTCGTCGCGCTCGTTGATCCAGTTGCCGTCGTCGTCGATGTCGTAGGCGATGAACTGAATGTCCATGGTGTCCGGGTTGATGCTGACGTCGACCTCGGCGGCAGCACCGGGCCGACGCTTATAAGCGGTGGCCAATGCGTCGACGAGCACCTGGAGCAGCGCTTCGACGGTGATTCCCTTGTCCGCTGCCAGCATGCGTACGGCTTCAGCCATGTCAAGACCACTCATGCGGTCGCCTCCTCTTGGATGGGTGAATCGAGCTCGTCGGAGGGACCCTTCGGTGGCTTGACGCCCCCTGCGGATCCCTTCGACCTCTTCGGTGAGTTCTTCGGTGAGTTCTTCGCGCGGGATGCCCGATTCGCCGCCGCGGGACCCGAGCCGTGGCTGGCCTTGGGTGATGTCGGGGTGCCTTTGGTGCCCTTCTCCCAGTGGAAGACGGTGCGGGCGCGATCGACCAGATCGATCGGGACGACCCGCTCGAGGATTTCGCGTGCCGGCCCCGTCGGCTCGTCGAGGCGGACGGTCACCGTGGTGTCGTCGGCGGCCATCAACACGCCGTTGACGCGGCGCTGGCCGTCGAGCTGGGTCCGCAGGCGGATCGTGACCGACTTGCCGATCTCGCGCTGGAAGTGCGCCGGGGTGCGCAGGTTGCGCTCGAGGCCCGGGCTGCTGACCTCAAGCGTGTAGTGCGTTGGGATGGGGTCGTGGTGATCGACGTCACGGCCGATCAGGCGTGTGGCGAGCGCAAGCTGGTCGAGGGTGACGCCACCGTGGCGGTTCTCTGGTCCACCGACGGTGCCGGGAGGCGTATCGATGGTGATCTTGACGACGCCGCCCTTGAACTCGAAGTCGTAGAGCTCGAGGCGCATGTCTGCGACGATGGGGCGCACGAGGGCCAGGACCTTGTCCTCAACCGCGGTGATCTTGGGATCGAGCGTCGGCGTGAAGACGGGATGGGCGGCGGCGAACTGCTCAGCCGTCATCTCGGGCGCCTCGTCCTGGTCGTCGTCCTGCTCCTCGAATCGGTCCTCGAACTGGTCCTCGAACTCGTCGGGGATCTGGTCGTGTTCAGCGTTCTCTGCGTTGTCCATCTGTCACCTCCTCGCGTCGTCGAGCCCGATCGGCGTTGATCGAAACCGGCCCGAACTGAAACAAAAGGCGTGGGTCGAGACCCACGCCTGGTTTCGTTGTGCGAACTTCGGGCCATGCGAGTATATCGGGCCGATAGGGTCCTCGGGCGCCGCTACCCTGCGGCAACGGGCCCGCGCCCGCTGTCCACCCGATGAGGTTCCCGTGCTGCGAATGTCGACGCTGTTCTTGCGCACCCTGCGCGAAGACCCCTCCGACGCCGAGGTCCCGAGCCACCGGCTGCTCGTGCGCGGCGGCTACATCCGGCGCGCTGCACCGGGCGGCTACACGTGGTTGCCGCTGGGCTGGATCGTCTACCGCAACGTCGAGCGCGTCGTGCGCGAGGAGATGGACGCCGCCGGCTTCCAGGAGGTGCACTTCCCAGCGTTGCTGCCCCGCGAGCCCTACGAGTTGAGTGGTCGCTGGACGGATTACGGCGAGAACGTGTTCCGTCTGAAGGACCGGCGCGGCAACGACTTCCTGCTTGCGCCGACCCACGAGGAAATGTTCACCCTGCTCGTGAAGGACCTGTACAGCAGCTACAAGGACCTCCCGCTGCACATCTATCAGATCCAGACCAAGTATCGCGACGAGGCGCGCCCCCGGGCGGGGTTGCTGCGCACCCGTGAGTTCGTGATGAAAGACAGCTACAGCTTCGACATCGACGATGCCGGCCTGGAGCGCAGCTACGAGCAGCATCGACAGGCCTACATCAACACGTTCGACCGACTCGGCCTGCCGTATGTGATGGTGTCGGCGGTCAGTGGCGCTATGGGCGGTTCGGCGAGCGAAGAGTTCCTTGCGCCGATTGACGTTGGTGAGGACACCTTCGTGCGCTGCAGCAACTGCGACTACGCCGCGAACACCGAGGCCGTGCAGGTACGGCCCCCCGACGCGATCGCTGTCGACGGCCTCCGCCCTGCCCGGGTCGAGGACACACCGGCCACCCCAACGATCGAGACCCTCGTCGACCTCGTCAACGCCCGCCCCGATCTCCGCCACCCCGACCGGGATTGGACCGCTGCGGACACGTTGAAGAACCTGGTCGTCAAGCTCAAGCATCCGGATGGCTCGTCCAGCGCGCTGGCCATCGGCCTGCCCGGCGACCGCGAGGTCGACCTGAAGCGCGTCGAGGCCCAGGTGGGCCCGGCCGAGGTCGTGGCCTTCGAGGCCGAGGACTTCGCCCGCTACCCCAGTCTGGCCAAGGGCTACATCGGTCCGGGTGTGCTCGGCGAGAACAACGCGTCGGGCATCCGCTACCTCGTCGACCCGCGAGTCGTTGACGGGACGTCGTGGATCACCGGCGCCGATCAGCCCGGCCGTCACGTGCTGCACCTCACGATGGGCCGCGACTTCGCGCCCGATGGCGTGATCGAGGCCGCCGAGATCCACGATGGCGACCCCTGCCCGAAGTGTGGGCACGCGCTCGAGATCGCCAAGGGCATCGAGATCGGTCACATCTTCCAACTGGGGCGCCGTTACGCACAGGCGCTGGGGCTCACCGTGCTCGACCACAACGGCAAGTCGCAGGTGGTCACGATGGGCAGTTACGGCATCGGTGTGTCCCGCGCCGTGGCAGCCATCGCCGAGACGGCTTACGACGACAAGGGCCTGTGCTGGCCGCGTGAGATCTCCCCCGCCGATGTGCACATCGTCGTCACCGGCAAGCCGAGCGAGCCCACCGGCCCGAGGGCCGAGCAACTCGCCGCCGAACTGGAGGCCGCCGGCCTGCGCGTGCTCATCGACGATCGCGCCGGTACATCACCCGGCATCAAGTTCAACGATGCCGAGCTGCTGGGCGTGCCCACCATCGTCGTGGTCGGCAAGGGCCTGGCGTCGGGCACCATCGAGGTCAAGGACCGCAAGACCGGCGAGCGCACGGACGTCCCCGTCGGAGACGCCGTCGCCCACCTCCTCAACGTCTGCCGCACCTAACCCTTCGGGTCCGCCGCTCGCCCGCGAGATTCGCGCCCACGGGTAGCGAGCCCGCGACCCGTGGCGCAAAGGCGCGCACCGTGGGCGCGATCTTCGCGGGGTCGGCGGACACGACGATGTCCGAGATCCCCGGTTCACCAGGCCAAGCCGGTGCGCCCGTCACGGACGTCGCCTACTCAGGCGAAGCGGACCAGGCCCTGGTCGATGACCACCCGGTCGCCGGCCGAGGTGGTGAACAATGCCTCGCCGTCGCCGGTGCGCCACACGCGAATAGTGAGTGCCTCCCCCGGGATCACCGGTGATGCGAAGCGACCCTCGACGTGCTGGAAGTTCGCCGAATCACCGCCGCACACGGCGTGCAGGAGTGCCCGGCCGGTGAAGCCGTACGTGCACAGGCCGTGCAGGATCGGACGGTCGAAGCCACCCAACGCTGCGAACGACGGATCGCTGTGGAGCGGGTTGCGGTCACCGTTGAGCCG
>JAYTSB010000161.1:0-4378 GCA_043745825.1 Actinomycetota bacterium
CGCCGACCGAGAACGTGTCCCCGGAGATCTTGATCGCGTCGGCACCGACGATGGCCGGCGTGCCCCAACCACGTGCCACCACGGCGGCATGGCTGACGAGTCCCCCGCGAGCGGTGAGGATGCCTTGGCTGATCATCATGCCGTGCACATCTTCGGGGCTGGTCTCGTTGCGGACCAGGATGACGTGCTCGCCCCGCTCGTGCGCGGTGACGGCATCGTCGGCCGTGAAGTAGACCCGGCCAACCGCTGCGCCGGGCGACGCGGCGAGACCCTTGGCGAGGACCTTGCCCTTGTTCGCGAACTGGGGGTGCAGCACCTGGTCGAGATGCTCCGCGCCGACGCGCATGATGGCCTCGTTCTTGCTGATCTTCCACCGCGCCTCGCCGCGGCCGGTGCCCTTGGTCATCTCCACGGCCATGCGCAACGCAGCAGCACCGGTGCGCTTGCCCACGCGGGTCTGCAGCATCCAGAGCTTGCCCTGCTCGATGGTGAACTCCGTGTCGCACATGTCGGTGTAGTGCCGCTCGAGGCGATGGAAGATGTCCAACAGTTCGGTGTGGATCTTCGGGAAGTGCAGCTTCATGTGGTCGAGGTCTTCGGTGTTGCGGATGCCCGCCACCACGTCCTCGCCCTGAGCGTTGATGAGGAAGTCGCCGTAGGGCTTGTTCTCGCCGGTGGCGGCATTGCGGGTGAAGCCGACGCCGGTGCCGCTGTTGTTGTCGCGGTTGCCGAACACCATCGTCTGCACGTTCACAGCGGTGCCGAGGTCGTGGCTGATGCGCTCGCGCACGCGGTAGGCGATGGCGCGGGCGCCGTTCCAACTCGCGAACACGGCCTCCACGGCGCCACGGAGCTGGTCGCGCGGCTTCTGCGGGAACGGCTTCTTCGTCGCTGTCTTGACCACGGCCTGGTACTGCTTGCACAGGTCCTTCAACGCTTTGGCGGTCAGCTCGGCGTCGCTGTTCACGCCAGCGGCGGCCTTGGCGGCCTCCAGCGGATGTTCGAACAGTTCGCCGTCGACATTGAGCACGATGCGGCCATACATCGCGATGAAGCGGCGGTAGCTGTCGTACGCAAAGCGCTCGTCGTTGGTGACGTGGGCGAGGCCCTTCACACTCTGGTCGTTGAGGCCGAGGTTGAGGACCGTGTCCATCATCCCGGGCATCGAGAACTTGGCGCCCGAGCGCACCGACACCAGCAACGGATCGAAGGGATCGCCGAGTTTGCGGCCCATCGTCTGCTCCAGCTTGAACACCTGCGCGGCGATCTCTTCGTCCAGACCTTCGGGCCAACCACTCTGCATGTACGCCCGGCAGGCGTCGGTGCTGATGGTGAATCCCGGGGGCACCGGAAGCTTCAGAACACTGGTCATTTCGGCGAGGTTGGCGCCCTTTCCGCCGAGAAGATCTTTGTATTCCATCGGAGGGCGACGGTGCTTGTGAGAGAAGGCATAGACATATGACACGGTGGTCGAGTGTAGGTGACAACCGTTCACTACGGCTGTTTCCCACGAGGTCCCGCGTAGGATCTGATCATGAGCACCACACCTGGTCTCCGCGTGTTCGGGTTCCCCGTCGACGTGCGCCCCGGTTTCATCGTGCTGCTCGGTCTGTTCGTCGTGCTCTACTCCGGTCAGGGCCAGGGAGAGTTCGGCATCTGGCTCGCCGGCTCGGTTGGATTGCTCACGCTGTGCCACGAGCTTGGCCATGCGTTCGCAGCCCGCGCCACCGGAGCGGAGGCGAGCATTGCACTCGACTTCCTGGCGGGTTATGCGTCGTTCGAGCCGACGCGCCCGCTGAAGCGCTGGGAGCGCGCCGGCATCTCTGCGTCGGGACCGTTCGTGCAGATTGTGCTGGGGGTCGGCGCCCTCCTGGTGATGGGCGTGAACCCGCTGGATAACAACGAGGTGCACAGCAGCGCCGCGTCGCTGGCGGTCTACTTCGCCGGACCGATCCTGGGGCTGATCAATCTCGCGCCCATCCTTCCCCTCGACGGCGGCAATATCGTGATGACCGGAATCGATGTGTTCCTTCCCGGCCGCTCGCGCACGGTGATGATCTACTTCAGCATCGTCGTCACCGTCATCGGACTGGTGGTGGTGTCGGTGGGCCGCTCCATCGTCTCGCCGCTGTTCCTCATCTTCCCGCTCGTGGTGCAGATCCAGATGTTGCAGCACCGGCACACCCAGCAGGCGCTGGATCAGCACGGTTCGTGGCAGCAATGGGCCAGCAGCGCCGAGCGCGATGCGTGGCTGGCGGGCAAGCCCGGCTCGTTCCCGCCAGGCATGTCGGTCTCGCCGTGGTTCCGCGCTGCAGAGCTCGCCCGGTCGGGCAAGTACACCGAAGCGCGCAACTATCTCGTGGCCGACTTCTCCAACGTCAACTCGCCGAATTGGCTCCCGCCCGACGCGGCGGGCGATCGCGAGCTGGAGGCCCTGGTGGGCATTCTCCCCCAGCCGTTGCCAACAGGCAACCAGTACTCGGAGTACGTCCTTGCCTCGGTGCTGGCCCGACTCGGCCAATTCGAGACGGCCGGTCGTTATGCCGCCGAGTCGTATGGCCGAAACCCCGGCACCATGCCCGCCGTGATCGTCGCCCAGTGCGCCGCCGCCTTGGGCGATGACGAGCTCGCCGTGCGCTGGCTGCGCGCCGCGTACTCGGTGGGCACCAACCTCGCCGGCCTGGCCGAGGCCATCGACCGCCGCGCCGAGTTCGCCCGCCTCCGCGGTCGCCCCGACATCGTGACCCTGCGCCACGAGCTCGCCAGCGCTCCCTGACCTCCGCCGCCGGCTGATCGGGCGGCCGAGACCGACCCGGCGGGGCCAACCGAACGAGTTGCGGTGACAGCACCAAACAGTCCAAACCGGTCGATCCGTGCTGTCAGGCCGACCGGCAAAGGGCCGGACCGAACGACGGGATGAGCGGTCAGGCCTGGGTTTCCTCGACGGTGGCGGCGGACGGGCCATCGGCGGTAGCGACCGTGACGGCGGCGCCGGGCAGGGCGATGCGAGCGAGGCTGGAGAGGGCGATCCAGCCTTCCTCGGTGCCGGCGACCGACGTCAGCGTGCCCACGACCCTGCCCTCGAGCAGCACCTCGTCACCGACTGCCACCGTGCCCTCGCCGCGCAGCCGACGAACGAACCGGGGGGCGGCCGAACCACGGCTGTCCATCCGCTCGACCAACTCTTGGCCGGGGTAACAGCCCTTGGTGAAGTTCACCGCGAACGACATCACGCCGGTCTCGGCGGGAATGGTGGCGTCGCTGATCTCGGCGCCCATGGCCGGCCAACCGCTTTCCAGCCTGGCGACCCGCAGTTCGTCGGCGGTGCCGTGGCGGACATCTGCGGGCGGCACCGGGTGCTCGCCGAGCAGGTCGAACGCATCGTCACGTCCCCACGCCGGTATCCCGCCGGCAATGGGGCCGACGGCATTGCGCACGGCAATGCATGCCCACGCGAGCGTGGTGATCTCGACCTTGACACGGATCTTGAACCGGTTCAATCGGGCGGCCAGGGCCGAACCGAAACCAGCGTCAGTGTCGACGACGAACTCTTCCGCAGAAACCCGCCTCACTCGAGCGAGGGCATCGACCTTGCCCGCCGGCTGCAGCACGAACGTGTATGTGGAGGCACCATCGGCAAGTGGGCGGATGTCCTGGCTGATCTGGCTCTGCAGGTACGTCAGCGCATCGGCGCCGGAGATCCGCAGCACATCTCGGGGAGTCTCGCACCAGAACGTGGTCACCTGACCAGTCTGCTCCGACGCGCGGCCGCTTCAACCCAACGTGTGCAACACTCGTGCTGCATGGCTTCCCTGCACGACATCGCCCTGCTCGCCAGCGAACGGATCGGTGACGTCATCAGCCGGGCCCGTCCGGTAGCCCGCGGTGTGGCCCTGCTCGCTTCGGCCTGCGGAGGGCTGGCCTACCTGGTCGGTGCCCTCGTGCTGCACGGTGGCTGGCGTTACGGATGGATGGTGCTGGGTCTCGTGGTGTGTGCCGCGCCGGCGTGGGCGGTCTGGACGGCGTTCCGCCGGTTGCAGCACGCCACTGCGGCGTTGCCGACCACGGCCGCTCAGCTACAGGCGCTCACCGGCGACCGGGCGGTGCGTGACGCTCTGTTCGAACTGGTGGAGAAGGGCGACGACACCCGCAACGCTCCCATCATCACGCTCGGCAAGGGCCTCAACCGGCTGCGCAAAGCCTTGAGCACCCACCGCCAGCAGCTCGGTGGTCTCTGGGAAACGATCACGGCGGTCACCACCCTGCCCGGGTTGATGGCAGTGGGCATCGTTGGTTCGTTCGGCCTGTTGATCTTCAGTGTAGTGGCGGTGCTGTTCGGCCTCGCCCTGCGCTGACGTCGGCCACGCCCAGACGCCAC
>JAYTSB010000162.1:0-2666 GCA_043745825.1 Actinomycetota bacterium
GAACGGTGGCTGCCCGACCTCGTGGCAGGCCGCGCCCTCGGCGCCTTCGGCCTCACCGAAGCCGATGCCGGCAGCGATGCCGGAGCCACTCGCACCCGCGCCACGCGCAACGGTGATGACTGGGTGATCAACGGATCGAAGGCCTTCATCACCAACTCAGGCACCGACATCACCAGCATCGTCACGGTCACCGCCCGCACCAACGACGGCATCTCGACGTTCGTCATCGAGACCGGCACGCCTGGTCTCATCGTGGAGCCGGCGTACCGCAAACTGGGATGGCACGCCAGCGACACCCACGGCCTCGTGCTCGACGGGTGCCGCGTGCCGGACTCACAGATGCTCGGTGCGCCCGGCAGCGGCTTTCGCAACTTCCTCTCGATCCTCGACGACGGCCGCATCGCGATCTCGGCTCTCGCCCTCGGGTGCGCCCGCGCGTGTTTGGAGTTGTCGTTGGCGTACGCGAAGGAGCGCAACGCGTTCGGCGGACCCATCGGCCGCAACCAAGCGATTGCCTTCGCGCTCGCCGACCTCGATGTCGCCGTCGAGAACGCCGCGAACCTCACGTACAAGGCGGCCTGGCTGAAGGACAACGAGCGGCCGGTCACCCGGGCGGCCGCGCTCGCCAAGCTGTACTCCACCGAAGCAGCGGTGAGTGCCACCCGCGTGGCAACACAGATCTTCGGTGGCAGCAGCTTCATCGAGGAAGGCCCCATTGCGCGCTTCTATCGAGACGCCAAGATCCTGGAGATCGGTGAGGGCACGAGCGAGATCCAGCGGATCGTGATCGCTCGCCACATGGGCCTCCCCGTGTCCTGACGCTGCGAGCCTTCGCCTGAGCCTTCAACCGATGCCGAGCGCGCGCAGGGCTCGGGCGGCAGCGTTGGCGCCGCACATCCCGTGTGCGCCAGCCCCGGGCGGGGTCGAGGCCGAGCACAGGTACGCGCCGGGAACGCCGGTGGCGTACGGGTCCAGCGCGACGCGCGGACGGAAGATGGTCTGGGTGAATGACGCGGCCCCGCCGATGATGTCGCCGCCGACGTAGTTGGGGTTGTACACCGCCATCTCGGTGGCCGACCGCACGGCGGTGCCGACGACCCGCTCGCGAAACCCCGGCGCGAACCGTTCGATCTGACCGATGATCGCATCGGTCGCGTCGCCCGTGTAGCCTGCCGGGACGTGGGCGTACGTCCACAGCGGGTGCACGTCGCCCACCGACCGTCCCGGGTCCGCAAGATACTGCTGGCCAACGAGGACGAATGGACGATCGGGCATCGTGCCGCAACACACCGCCAGTTCAGCAGCGGCGATCTCCTCCGCCGTACCGCCGAGGTGTACGGTGCCGGCCTGGCGCGCGGCCTCGGCGGACCACGGGACGTTGCCCTCGACGGCGAAGTCGACCTTGAACGCTGCGGGCCCATGTCGGAAGCGACGGTAGGCGTTCGCCACGCGCGACGGGAGCAGGTCGCCGAGGACGCCCGCTGCTGCCGCCGGTGACACATCGAGCATGAGCACGTCGTGCTCCGGCAACTCGGCGTACCCGCGCACACGCACGCCGGTTGCGATCGTGCCGCCGTGACGGGTGATGTCGGCGGCGAGCGCGTCGGCGATCGCCTGCGAACCACCCTCGGCGACCACCCACCCGTGCGCGTGCGCACCGGACGCGAGGGCGAAGCCGATCGCGCTCGTCATCGGTCGATCGAGCCGCCAGAAGGAGTGGGCGGCCATCCCGGTCCACAGCGCTCTTGCCTGCGGGGTGCGCCAGAGGCGGGCCAGCGTGGTGGCCGGCAGGGCCGCCCTGACACCGAATCGAGCAAAGGTCACCGGATGGCGGGGCACACGCACGATCGGCTGCGAGATGTCTGCGAACAGGTCGTCGAAGCGTCGGGCAATCGGCTCGAACATCTGGCGCCACCGATGGCCGTCCGCGCCGAGGGCTCGTTCGGTCAGATCGAACGATCGGTGCAACGCGCCAGCCGTGCCGTCGTCGAGCGGGTGCGCGCACTCCACCTCGGCGCCACGCCAGACCAACCCTGGCAATCGCAGCTCTCGGAACAGTGGCGAGGCGACCGCCATCGGATGCGCAGCCGAGCAGTGGTCGTGGACGAGCCCGGGCACGAGGTACTCGGAGCTGCGCGTCCCACCGCCGATGGTGTCCGCTGCCTCGAAAACCGTCACCTCGAGCCCGGCGCGCGCCAGGCGCGCTGCGGCCGCAAGGCCGTTGGGTCCGCTGCCGACGACGACCGCCCGGGTCACCGCCTCACCAATCCCCCGGGGACGGTGACGTCACGTGGTGGCGACGATCGCAGCAGGCTGGCCCGGTGCACGCCCTCCCGACCCCGGGTACGGCGCCCCGCCGGCCACGTAGCCCTCCCGGGTCCACGTGATGACGTGAGGAAGCAGTCCGTTGGGCAGCCAGGGCTGCTCGTTGGCGGCATCGTCGTTGTGGTACCAGCCCTTCTCCACCGTGCCGAGCGCAGCGTCGATCACCCGGTACTGGACCCGCTTGTCGAACATCGGCTGCGACTCGGTGAACACGACGACAAGGTCGCCGGGCTCGTACTTGCACCGTTGTTGCACCGCTTCAACCAAGCGCTCGTCATGGCAGTGCCCGTCGCCGAAGTTCCACCCGGTGAGCGTGTTGCTGATGAACTCGCCCTCGCGCA
>JAYTSB010000163.1:0-2372 GCA_043745825.1 Actinomycetota bacterium
TGCAGTCCCAGTCGAACTTGCAGTCCCAGTCGAACTGGCAGTCGCAGTCGAACTAGCAGTCTCCGTCGACGGCGACTGGTCGTCCGGCTGCCACCTGACCGTCATGCCGACCAGTGCCAGCACGGCCACGGCGCCGGCCACACCCAGTGCGGGCAGCGGGAGCGGGGCGTCCTTGGTGGCGATCGCGGGCACGAACGTGGCAGCGATCAGGACGATCGCAGCGATCTGCACGATCAGTGCGATCTGGGCCTGCGGTGAGGGCTCGAAGCCCTCGGCGCTGAAGCCGAGGAACGTGTTGCCCGAGTGGGTGTAGGCGAACACGGCAATGGTGCTGGCGGCGAACCCGATGCCGGCGGCACGAACGAACCATTCGGTGCGGGCCACGAGGGCGACGGCGATCAGGCCGGACGCAACGGCGTTGAGGATCAGGCTTCGACCGAAGTTGGGCACGTCGCCGGCGAAGCGGTACTGGAAGTTGAAGTACAGGTCGAGGTGCACGATGCCACTGACCAAGATGGCGGCGGCCGCCAACACTCTGAGGATGCGTCCCATGTTCATGTCGTCACTTTCTCGGGCCGTGACCACTGCGTCGAGCAGTCGTGTGTCCCGTGTTCTACGGCGCCGGCCGGGGCGCGGATGAATAGCTCAGGAACGCTTGGCGGCCGCCTTGGCGAGCCGCTTGGCGGTCTTGCCCGCTGGGGCGATCTGGCGCCCGTCGAGATCGCCGATCTCCACGCCGTTGGCAAACAGCACCCGGTAACGCTGCCAGTTGAACCCATTGGCGAGCAGGATCCGGCCCTCGGTGCCCTCGGGAACCCCTTGGAGCTCGATGGTGGTCGACACCCGGTCCCCGATGCTGAGGTCGAGTTGGTTCGCGTGGGGCTTGGCGAGGGCGTGGGGTTTCCAGAAGGTCACGACCCCATTCTGCCCGATGGGCCAGGTGCGCGCATCATGAGTCGTTGCATCTTCCGGCACCGATACACTCGCCCTCCTGTGAAAAGCACGCTCGAACCCCTTGAGGGGAACAAGGTCAAGCTCTCCGTCGCTGTCGACGAAACCGAGTTCGATCGCGACATTGACTCCGCGTTCCGCAAGATCGCTCACGAAGTTCGTCTGCCCGGGTTCCGGGCCGGCAAGGCGCCCCGCAAGGTGCTGGAGGCCCGCATCGGCATCGCCGCCGCCCGCGAGCAGGCCCTGCGAGACGGGGTGCCGAACTACCTCGCCCAGGCCGTGCGCGAGCACGATGTCGACCTCATCGCCACGCCCGAGGTGTCCATCACCGGTGGCGAGGAAGCGGGATCGGTCGAGTTCGATGCAACCTGCGAGATCCGCCCCGAGGTCACCGTGCCCGGCTACGGGGGTCTGCGCGTGGAGTTGCCCGCCGTGGTGGCCTCCGAGGACGATGTCGACCAGGCCGTCAAGACCGAGCTCGCCCGCCACGGCACGCTCGCCGATGTCGAGCGCCCGATCCAGATCGGCGACCACGTCACGCTGGATCTGCAGGGTCTGCGCGACGGTGAGCCCGTCGTTGGGTTGAACACCGAGGACTGGCTGTACGAAGTCGGCAAGGGATGGGTGGCCGGCGGGTTCGACGACCAGCTCGTGGGGTCCAAGGCGGGTGACGAGCTGAAATTCTCGCTCGTGCCGAACGGCAACGAGGAGCTTGCGGACTTCGAAGTCACCGTTGGCCGCGTCCAGGAGATGGTGCTGCCGGTGCTGGACGATGCCTGGGTCGACGAGAACATTGCCGAATACGACACCGTCGCCGGCTGGCGCAGCGCGCTCGCCGACCGCCTCAGCGAGGTCAAGCTCAACCAGGCCCGCAGCCAGGTCATCGAGCGGGTGACCTCGTCGCTCTCGGAGCTGGTGGACATCGAGGCCCCGGAGTCGATGGTGCAGGGTGACCTGCAGCAGCGAGTCCAGAACACTGTGCAGCAGTTCCAGAGCCAGGGCATCGCCCTCGACCAATGGCTGTCGGCCACCGGTCAGGATCCGGCCAGCTTCGTCGAGTCGCTACGGGTGCAGTCGATCAAGGCCGTCAAGGTGGATCTCGCCCTCCGGGCCGTTGCAACTGCAGAGAACTTCGAGGTCACCGACGACGACCTCATGGCCGAGTACGAGCGGATCGGCATCCAGGTTCGCCAGAAGACCGCTCAGGTGCGCAAGGCCTACGAGCGCAACGATGCCGTGAGCGAACTCTCGGCCCAGCTGCGCAAGAGCAAGGCGCTGGACTGGCTGCTTCACCACGTCGAGATGGTGGATCCGGACGGCACAGCGATCGACAACGAAACGATCCTCGGTCACGACCACGACCACGGAGATCACGACCACGACCATGCTCATGGTGACCATGACCATGACCATGACCATGA
>JAYTSB010000164.1:0-10300 GCA_043745825.1 Actinomycetota bacterium
CGGCACGGAAGGGCCGCCAGACGTACTTGGTGCGAGTGTCGAGGAAGCCGGCGCTCGGATCGAAGTTGTCCCATGTGGTGCGCGAGATGATGCGCGACACCGCGAACTGGTTCGGCAGCGACGAGCCACCACCTGCGTAGTCGCCGGCGGCAGCACCCTGGATGCACTGCTCCGGCGGCGGACCGGGATTGTCCGGGTTCGTGCCGTCGTCATCGCCCCAGCACTGCATGATCTGGAGGTAGTTCGCGGCGAACGATCCGGGTCCGGACACCGTGGGCTGGCCACCCGTCCAGGTGATGGACACCGCCTGATTGGACAGATCACGCGTCTGGTTGACCGTGACCGCGAGGTCGGCGAAGCCCCCGCGGCCGGCGACCGTCATCTGCGACGGCGTCGGCGGCAGCGACGTGTCGGTGCCCTGACTTCCCGGCGAGTCGCTCGCCGCGCGCACGCCGACTGTTTTCATCGGGAGGAGCGCAAGCAGGCCGAGCGCGGCGAATCCCAGCGCGAGCGCACGGCGGATGAGGCTCACGTCGTCGCCCCGGGCTGGGAAAGGTGACGCCACGCCACAGCTGGCGCGAGCACGAGCCCCAACGTGAGCAAGATCACCAGCAGCACGAGAGCGAGAGACGATCCCGATCCCGCCGAGCGGCTGAGTGTGGAGGTGGTGATGGCTCCGACAGTCGCAGCCTGGGCGGCCTGGGCGACCTGACCGGTCTGTGGGTCGGCAGCCGCCGCAGCACAGATCCCGGTGTCCGGATCACACCCCAGATCGGCTGCCACGGCCGGAGCGGACGGGACACCCGTGGCGAGTGCGCCGTCCGTGGCGGCGCCCGCCGGGGATGCCACATCTGTAGCGGCGCCCACGGCCGGAGCAGCCCCGCTCGCCGGTGTCGCTCCTGCAGTGGGGCTGCCTGCGGCGGGTGCTGCACCTCCGGCGACGGGCGTCCCACCTCCGGCGACGGGCGTCGCACCTCCGGCGACGGGCGTCGCACCCCCAGGCGCCGGAGTTCCAGCCGCACCACCGGCCGATGGAGCCGCCCCGCCTGATGCCGTGGCCCCACCTGCCGTGGGGGTGCTTGGCGCAGCGGGCGTGGCTGACGCAGCAGGCGTGGGGGCAGCAGGTGCGGTTGCACCGGTCGCATCGGCATTGACAGCGGTCGGCACGTTCGATAATCCGCCCGTGCCGTTGGTGCACTGCAACGGACCCTGCTTGTCGCATGCCTGTGGTTGTGGTGCCTGATCGGCGAGCAGGTTGGAGCCGTCGGCTGCGAACGTGGGGTTCTTGCAGGCGGCGATGTTGATGTCCTGCACCACGACGCCCGGAATCTTGCGGATCTGGTCGAAGCCCGCCTGGACGAGGTTGATCGGCATCGGCGAGTAGCCGAGCGACGCCGACTGCTGCTGCGCCTGACACATCGCGTAGTACGAGAATGCGCCGAGCGTCTTGCCCTTCTGCTCGTTGAACTGTCCGGCGATGGTGGTCGGCAGGATCAAATACGAGTACGACGACAGCTGATAGATGCGCGGATCGGTGTCGGTGTAGACGCCCTCGAGGTTCTGGGTGAGGTACACCGCGGGGTTGCTCTCGTCGGTGTTGATCTGGGCCTGCAGCAGCGAGACGGCCACGTTCTGCGGGGTGGGCTCGGTGTAATAGCCGGCGGCGTTGAGCACCTTTGCGACGGGGAACTGGGTTCCCAGCGCGTAGGAGTAGTTCACATAACCGATCGCACCCTCGGCAAAGCCTTGACTCACGTAACCGGCAACGCCGAGGTCACCCGACTGGGAGATCATCCCTTGAACGGTGGGATAGAACGACGTCGAACCACACGCCGGAGCCCGGCCGGATGCATTGCAGTACGCGTTCCAGATCGCGGGATACCGATCGATCATCCACAGCGTGAACTGCGCCGTCGAGCCCGATCCGTCGGAGCGCACGACCGGTACCACCGTGCGCGCGGGCAGGGTCAGGCCAGGGTTGTCGGCCAGCAGCGCAGGATCGTTCCACATCTTGATCTCGCCGGTGAAGATCTTGGCAACGTTCTCGCCGGACAGACGCAGATTCGTCACCCGCTTGCCGTTGACCTGCAGGTTGTACATGAACGCCGTCCCGCCGGCGGTGACCGGCATGTACGCGTAGCTGCCGGGTGCGGGGTTCTCGGGGGCGGAGCCGTCCTCGGGGTTGAACTGGAACGGGATATCCGAAGCAGCGAAGTCCACAGTTCCATTGAGGAAGTTCTTGCGACCAGCCGTCGAACCGCTGGGGTTGTAGTCCACGGTGATGCCGAACTGCTTCACGTTCACGCGCATCGCGTCGATCGCGTTCGCAGCCCAGGACGAACCTTCACCGGAGATGCGTTGATAGCTGTCCGCTGACACCTGACGCGGCGAGGTGCCGCCGAACAAGACGGCGGTGGCGAGCAGGGCGAGTATGGCGACGACTCCACGGCGCGGTCGCAGTCCGTTATCGGGTTGGACGGTCATGAGGGCACCTCGGTGAGGAGAGACGAGACAGCTGCAGCGGTCTGCGGCGGTGGAGCGTGACGGGCCATGGCACGTTCCAAATCGTGCGCCGAGCGCTTCGCGGCACGGCGGGCCTGGCGGTTGGAGAGGTGGCCGGCCGGCTTGCCGCCGAGGACGCGTGCCACGGTGAAAAGCAGCAGCACCAGGATCATCAGCACGGCGGCAGTCGCGAAGCCACGGGCCACCTGCGTGGGCTGTGGCGAACGCACGAGCTCGAACGCGACCAGCGGTAACGAAGCCATCGGGTTCTTCGTCGGGTTCATGTTCAACGACGCTGTGAAGCCAGACGTCAGCAGCACCGGTGCGGTCTCTCCCACGCCGCGCGCCACACCGAGGATGACCGCCGTGGTCAGACCCGACCGCGCGGTGGGGAGCACCACGTGCCACACGGTTCGCCACAGCGGAGCCCCGAGCGCGGCCGATGCCTCGCGCAGGTTGCCCGGGACGAGTCGCAGCACCACGTCTGCGGCGCGGATGATGATCGGCAGCATCATGATGCTGATTGCGATCGATGCCGCCACGCCGGAGCGCTCGAAACCGAGGATCAGGATCCACGTCGCGAAGATGAACAGACCGGCCAAGATCGAGGGCAGCGCGGTCATCGCGGTCACGATCGTACGGACGAGCTGCGCGGAGCGACTGCGGGTCTCGTTCAGGAACACCGCACAGGTGAGGCCCAGCGGCACCGTGATCAACAGCGAGATCGACGTGATGATCAACGAACCGACGATTGCGTGGGTGATACCACCGACCTCGATCGGATCGAGCGGTCCGGTGGAGCTCAGGTCGTGCCGGTAGAAGCTCGACTCAAGCAGCGCCGTCCGCCCTCGCCACAGCGTGAATCCGATCACCGAGGCGAGCGCGCCGCCGGCCACCAGCATCGCCGTCGCGAGCAGGACACCCATGACCTTGTCGATGACGGCTGGGCGGTCCTCGGTGAGCGACACGAGCACGGCGTAGGTGACGATGAACACGACGAAGACAACAACGACGAAGCCCAGGGTGCCCGACAGGGGCGTGAGCCGTCCGAAAACCAGCATCGTGGTGCACAGGGCGCTGCCAAAGGCACCGGACAGCATCATCACGTCGTTGCGCGACACCCCGCGGATGGCACGACGCTGCTGCGACCCGACCATCTTTTGGCGCTCGGGCAGCGTCGTCAGCGGTGCCAGTGCACCATCGTCGACCACGATGCGCCGCTGCGCCACGCTCGGCGGCCCACTGAGCGAACCCGACAGCTCGTTCACCATGGTCGTGCTCATGCTTCGCTGCTCGCACCGGAGCGCGACCTGGCGACGAACCAAGACGCGGTGAAGTTGACCACGAGGGTCACCGCAAACAGCGCCAGGCCGGCGGCCATCAACGCAGACAGTCCGAAGCCCGATGACTCGCTATAACGGATCGCGATCAGGCTGGACACAGAGTTGCTGCCGGCCTCGAGGATGTGGAAGTTGATGTCGAAACGCGGTGAGATGATCAGCACGACGGCGATGGTCTCGCCGAGCGCGCGACCGAGACCGAGCATCGTGCCGCCGATGATGCCGCCACGACCGAACGGCAGGGCCACCACCCGGATCATGCCCCACCGCGTGGATCCGAGCGCGTAGGCGCCCTCTCGCTCGCCGAGTGGCACCTGCGAGAACACCTGCCGCATGACCACGCACGAGATGGGCATCACCATCATCGCCACCACGAGACCGGCGATGAACGTGGAGGACGTGAACACGGACGTGCTCGACAGCGGGTTGTCCGGGTCGGCACCCTGCACGTGGAAGATCGGAATCCAACCAAGCCACGTGTTCAACCAACGCGACAGGGAGATGACCTGCCCCTGCAGCAGGAACAGCCCCCACAGGCCGTAGACCACGCTGGGCACCGCTGCCATCAGATCGACGAGCGCCACCAGTGAAGAGCGCAGCCAGGGCGGCGCGACTTCGGTGATGAACAACGCCGCGCCCATCGCGATGGGCAGCGCCACGGCGACCGCCACGACCGCGATGAGCACGGTCCCGAGGAGCACCGCCGAGATGCCAAACTTGTTCCGATCCGGCTGCCACTCCGACGTCGTGAGGAATGAAAGTCCGGTGGCCCGCAGCGCCTGGGTCGCCTGGATCGCAAGGAACACACCGACGGCACCCATGATCGCAAGCACCACGAGCCCGCTCGTCGAAGTGATCCCGCCGAACACGCGGTCGCCTCGACCATTACGGGCCTCGAGCTGGCGCGGCGTGGGCGCCGGTGCATCGGACGCCAAGACGGGGCAGGTGGTCAGCACATCGAGGCTCATGCCAACCACGCGGCCAGGACCACGAGCACGATGATCATCGTCAAGCCCATCAGCAGCACGTCCGGATGACGAGCGTGGGTCCAGAACGACTGCTTCACGGCAGCGGGCGGCGCCACCGGTGCCGGCATGATGATGGGCCGCTGCGACCCGAGCGTGCCGAGCCGCTCGTCGAGGAGGCTGGCCAGCACGGTTGCGAACACGCGAGCGAATCCCTCGGCGTCGATCATCACGTTGGCGACCGGCGGCGCAACCGGACCGGCGTCACGAACAGCGAGCGACGCGCCCAGCGACGCTGCGGTCACGTCCGGTTCGCGCACGGCTTCGCCCGGCGCCTCGGTCTGCGTCCCGGTCGGCATCCCGCTTGTTGTCGCGCTCGGCGTCTCGCTCGGGATATCACTCTGCGGCCCGGTCGGCGCCTCGATCGGTGTCTCGCTCGGTGTCTCAGTCGGTGTCTCGTTTGGGGCTGCCAGCACCGGCACGAGCGGCATCGACGCCTCGATCGGCGCCACCGCAGGCGTGGCAGCCTTGCTCACCATGGCGTCGGCCGTGCGGCGGGCCGCGGCGACCGCTGCGTCGGCTTCGTTCCTCGCAGCGATCAACGAGTCGTCGAGTCGCCGGCGCCGCTCGGCGATCAGCTCGGCCAGCCGTTCGCGCAACTGCTCGTGAGCCGAACCGTGCTCGGTGTCGCCTGCGCGAGTCTCGGCCTCAACCGCCTCCCGCGTGGCGGTTCGCAGTTGCATCGTCAACAACGCGACCGCGGCGCGAGCGGGTAGCGCCAACATCGTCGTGGTGGGCGTGTCAGCGTTCATCGGTCACCGCAACCGACTCATCGGCGCTGCCGCCGCGTGCATCGAGCAGACGGCGGGCATCGGCAAGGATGCGTTCGACCTCGGCCTGTGCCGTGGCACGAATTCGGGCAACCGCTCGCTCATGCTCGCGCTCCATATCGGCGAGGCGCTCGCGCGCTGCGAGGAGTTCCGCGTGCAGCGATGCCCGGGTTCGCTCCTCGCGCACTGCCGCTCGTTCGCGCGCCGCGCCAGAGCGCGCATGTGCAGCAGCGAGGTCCCGCTCCAGGCGGGTCCGCTCAGCCTCCACCTCGTCCATCGGATCTTCGTGCATGCGGTCGTACAGCCCGGGCATGACCTTGGTGGCAATTCCATTGTGCGACGTCCCGTTCAGCCCCGCCATGACCCGGACCTCATGTTCAGGGAGCCTTCCCGGGGGCGGTCCGTGGCACGATTCGTCGTCGTTGGTGTGTGCGCGACTGCCGAACGTTGGATCCGGGCGACGCTGGTGCCCAGCCACGAGCTGGACCAGAACCGCTCGAACGCCTCGTCGCGTTCGTCGTCGGCCCCCGCAACGAGTGCCGGCGTGCCGACCGCAACGGGCTCGACGACCGGTTCGAAGCACGCTACCAGTGCCGCCAGCAGCGGATCGAGATCCTCCGGATCGGCTGCGTCGAGCGCCGCAAGCACCGGTGAGAGCACCTCGTGGGTCTCACCCACGCGTGTCTCGGCGACCGCCATCACCGTGCGGCCGTCGGCGACCTCGGCCGACCACCACCGATCGAGAAGATCCGCCAGCTGGCGCTCGCGCTCGTCGGCACGGACCAGGGCCAGATCACGGCCGTCCACCGGGCCCCCGTTGGCGCCGCCGATTCCAGCAATGTGTTGTTCCACCTCGGCCGCCCGAAGCAAGAGGGCGCGCTGGGCATCGAGGAACAGCTGAGTGAGGCGCAGGTGCCGCGCTGCGAGCGAAGCAAGATGGCCGGGCGTGCCGTGCAGCGCAGACGCGGCTTGGCGGGCACCCTCCAACAGGCTGGACTGCTGCTGGCGGAGGACCACGAGAAATGCGTCGACATCGCGCTGGATGCGCTCGTCCTCGTGCAGCCGCGGCAAGGTCTCCATGAGGCTCTGAACGTACGGCGGCCGGGTGACCTCCAGATGAACACCGCATGGACGACTCGTGGCAACGAAGTGAAAGCCCGTGTCGACGAACCCGAATCGGCGGGGTTCGGCCCGAGCGGTGGTGATCCGACTGCATGACGCGCGAACGAGCGGTTGGGCCGCTCCGGCCGTTCGGTTGAACGCCGGGTGAACGAAGTCGAACGTTGGGCGAACACTGGCTGCGGCCCCTGGTCAGAACCCCCCGGTGGTGTCACGCTGCTCTGGTGTCCCCTCTCGCCCGCACAGTCAGCCCGACATTTCTGGTCGGTGTCGCGCTGGTGCCGGCGACTTCGGTGGCGCTCGTGTGGACATCGGCTCAGGGTGAGCGAGTGGGCACGATGGCCGTGCTCGCCTGGACCGTGCTGCTCTGGCGCTCAGCTGCGCGGCATACCGTTGCGAGCGAGGGCGGCGTTCGACCACTGCGGCTGGTCGGTGACCTCCCGACCGAACCAGTTTGGTGGCTCGAACCGGCGGGCCTCGGCCTCGGAGTCGAACTCGACCTCGACGGTGAGCAGGCCGGTCAACGTGCCCTCATACACGTCGAGCTCGGCGACGTGCGCGCCCAGCGGGACGCGGTGGCGCACCTTCTCCAGCCGTCGGCCAGCGGTGTGCGGCCACAGCTCCTCGGCCTCCACGACGGGGACCGCCACCTCGACCTCGGTGCGTGAGAGCCCACTGCCGGCCTTCACGGTGATGACCGCTGAACTCGCCCCATCCTGACCCGCCTTGCGATCGGCGATGATCCGCACACGCAGGACCACTCCGTTCTCCTCGGCCAGGTACCCCTGGCGGAGATGGGCGCCGGCATCGAGCGCCACGCCCAGTACCTCTGCCGACGGCAGCAGATCGACGATGAACTTGCGCTCGCACTCGATGGCCACGGATCCAGTATGGCTGCCCCAGCAGTAGGGTGGCCGCAGCCCATGGACACGTCCACCTTCGTTCACCGCGACCTCAGCGTCGCGGGAATGATCCAGGCCCTCGCTGCACTGGACCTCGAGTTCGGCGCAGTGCGTCAGAGTGCGCGCACCCTGCTCGACACATTCGACGGCCGGCTCCATGCGGCGGAGATGACGCTGCAGGCCGTACAGGCGGGGGATCTGCAGGCGAGGGGTCTGCAGGCGGGGAGTCTGCACCTGCAATTGGAGCAGCACGGCTCGCTGCCAGCCACCGTGATCACGAGTGCGATCCCCAGGTTCGCCGCCGATCTGCCGGCGGGACCATTGGGCAGTCGTGTCCGCGCGGTGCTGGGCGTGCGTGCCCTGCTCCCCCTCGTCGTCTTCGACATGCGCACGCGCACGGCCGTGCAACGCGAGGCCGGTGGCCGCACGGTGGCCACCGTGACTGTCTGCGACGAGATCGATCTTCCGGCCACGTTGGTGCCGCCGACGGTCACCATCGCTGCAGCGCTCGGCCAGACCAAGCACGCCGACCGCATCTCCGAGCACCTGCTGACCCACGGTTTCGACATGGTGGAGCACCACGTACTCGACATCATCACGGCGGCCGCGGGGATCGATCGTCGCGGCGTGACCAACTCGGCCACAGTTCCCTTGCACCGGCAGATGCCTGCATCTGACGGGTTCCGGGCCGTGCTGCTCAACCTCCTCGACACGATGCAGGACAACTGGCAGGGCACGATCCACGACTTGGACACGGAGTTCCTGCACGATCTGCGCGTCGCTGTGCGGCGCACGCGATCGATCATCGGTCAGGCCAAGCGCGTGCTGCCGGAGTCGCTTCGGGCTCGCTACCGCGACGACTTTGCATGGCTCGCCGGCGCCACCGGCCTCACCCGCGATCTCGACGCGTACGCGCTGGAGTCGCCGCACTACGTCGCCGAGCTGCCCGTTGCGGACACCACAGCGCTGCAACCCGTGCTCGACCACATCGTGCGTCATCGCGGTGCAGCCCATGCCGCACTCGTCACCGTGCTGCAGTCCGAACGGGCCATCGCACTCCTCGCCGACTGGCGCATCGCGTTGGTGGTGGAGCCCGTCGAGCAACCGTCGCAGGCCGAAGAATCATTGGGGCGAGCGATCGCCAAACGCTTCCGCCAAGCCCATCACACCGTGGTGCACCAAGGACGGTTGATCAACGCGGAGTCTCCCGCCGAACACCTCCACGATCTCCGCAAGGACACCAAGAAACTGCGATACCTGGTCGAATGCTTCGCCACGGCCATGCCCGGCAAGCTGCGTCGGCGCTTCGTCATGCAGCTCAAGGGCCTCCAGGACAACCTCGGCCAGCACCAGGACGCGGAAGTCCATGCCGTCGAGCTCGCTGCGGTGGCGGCCGAACTCGCCCACGAACAGGCGCCAGCTGACACGCTCGTCGCGCTGAGCGCGTTGACCCAACGGCTGGAGCAGTCGCAACGTGACGCCCGCGCCGAGTTCGCCAAGCGCTTCGCAGGGTACGACTCGCCCGACACCGAGGAGCTCGTCGCCGCGCTCGTCGAGGCTTTGGAGCGCTGAGATGCAGGTGCTGGCCACGTACAGCATCAAAGGCGGCGTGGGGAAGACCACCTCCGCGGTCAACCTCGCCTACGAGGCTGCGCTGGCCGGTGCGCGCGTGCTGGTGTGGGACCTCGATCCCCAAGCGGCGGCCACGTACCTGCTGCGCGCGAAGCCGCGCCTCAGGGGCGGCGTTGATCGGCTCGTCGGCAAGAAGGGCGAGCTGGGCAGCCACATCCGTGGCACCGATTTTGCCTCGATCGCAGTGGTGGCTGCGGACTTCTCGATGCGCAACCTGGATGCGCGCCTCGACGACCTGCACAAGCCCGTTGAACGCTTTGCCGCGTTGCTGGCGCCGATCGCCGATCAGTGGGACGTCGCCCTGCTGGACTGCCCGCCGTCGATCTCACTCGTCAGCGAGAGCGTCTTCGGTGCGGCCGATGCATTGCTGGTGTCTACCATTCCGACCCCGTTGTCGGAACGCACGCTCGTGCAGCTGTCCGACTTCCTGGCCGGCTGGGAGCGGCCTCCAGCGGTGCTGCCGTTCGTGTCGATGATCGATCGTCGGCGGGTGCTGCAGCGCGACATCGCCGCGCGCCTGCACGTCGATTGGCCCAACCTGTTGCCCACCGAGATTCCGAACGCCAGCATCACCGAGCGGATGAGCACCGCTCGAGGTCCCGTAGGCGAACTCGCGCCCGGATCGAGCGCTGCGGCAGCGTACCGACACCTGTGGGCCGACATCAGCGCCCGCCTCTGGCGCTGATTCAGACGTCGACAACAGACGTCGACAACAACACCGGACGCGGACGTGCCCGACCGGGGGGCGGTCGGGCACGAACGAGCTGTGTGTCTGTGGCGGCCGGTGCCGCGGCGGGTCAGCCGATCTCCACCTCGGGCTGCATCCGCCGGTAGCGAAAGGCCAGCAAGCCGCCGAGCACCGCCAACGAACCGGCCACCGGGTTCGACAACGACATGCCCTCTGACTCCGCCTCGACCTCCCCGCCCTCCGGCTTGCCGTAGGCGATCTCCTTGCCGTTCACACGGCGGATCGCCAGCGCAGCCGGGCGGGGTACGCCAGGGGTCTTGCC
>JAYTSB010000165.1:0-2998 GCA_043745825.1 Actinomycetota bacterium
TGGGAGTTCTACGAGCAGCTCGGGCTGCAGCGCGTGCAGCTGCTGCTCAACTCCCTCGGCGAGCCCGACGACCGGGCCCGGTACACGGCGGCGCTGGCCGACTACTTCCACGAGCACATCGACGCGCTCACACCGGAGAGCCGCATCACGCTCGCCAAGAACCCGTTGCGCGTCCTCGATTCCAAGCGCGAGCCCGACGCCGCAGTACTGGCGAACGCCCCCCAGATCGCGGCGTTCTACAGCGCCGAGGCAGCCGAGCACTTCGCCGCGGTCCAGCAGGGTTTGGGCGACCTCAACATTCCGTTCACCGTCGACTCCTCGCTGGTGCGAGGGCTGGACTACTACCGGCACACGACGTTCGAATTCGTGGGTCTCACCCTCGACTCGGCCCAGAACGCGCTCGGCGGCGGTGGTCGCTACGACGGCTTGGTGGAGTCCCTCGGCGGGCCGGCCACGCACGGTGTGGGTTTCGCGCTCGGTCTCGACCGCACGCTGCTGGCCTGCGACGACGAGGGCGTGTTCGCAGCGCGCGACACCGCCGTCGACGTGTTCGTGGTGGACACCACCGGTGGGCGCCAGGCGCTGCGGCTCACCGCAGAGCTGCGCAACGCCGGCCTGGGCGCCGACCGTGCGTTCGAGAACCGCAGCATGAAGAGCCAGATGAAGGCCGCCGACCGCAGCGGCGCCAAGGTCGCGCTCATCATCGGCTCGAACGAACTCGATGCCGGCACCGTCGTGGTGCGCCCCCTGCGTGGCGCTGTCGATGTCCACCGTCAACGCGAGGTACCTCGCAACACCGTGATCTCTGAAGTGACCCAGGCCGTGATGCAGGCCGTGAAAGAGGCAACAGCATGAGTGCAACCAGCATGCGCACCCACATGGCGGGCGAGCTCCGCTCCGACCACGTCGGCCAGACCGTCAGCGTCTGCGGATGGGTGGCGAGTCGCCGTGAGCACGGTTCGCAGCTCGCGTTCGTCGATGTTCGCGACCACACCGGCGTGGTGCAGTGCGTGGTGGACAACGATGTCGACGTCCGCAGTGAGTACGTGGTGCGCATCACCGGCGTGGTCCGTGCGCGCCTTGAGGGCACCGTCAACCCGAACCTGCCCACGGGCGAGGTCGAGTTGGGGGAGTGCGTGGTGGAGGTGCTGCGCACCGCCGAGCCGCCGCCGTTCCCGATCGACGCACGGGCCGACAAGGTGGACGAGAACACCCGTCTGCAGCACCGCTACCTCGACATCCGCCGCGAACGCATGCAGCGCAACCTGCGCGTGCGTGCCAAGGTCAACTTGGCCATCCGCCGGGCGATGGAGGCCCAGGACTTCGTCGAGGTCGAGACCCCGATGCTCGTGCCGTCCACGCCCGAGGGCGCCCGTGAGTTCCTCGTGCCCAGCCGCAAGGAGCCGGGTTCGTTCTACGCGCTGCCGCAGAGCCCGCAGCTGTTCAAGCAGCTCCTGATGGTGGCCGGCATCGACCGCTACTACCAGATCGCGCGCTGCCTGCGAGACGAGGACCTGCGCGCCGACCGCCAGTACGAGTTCATGCAGCTCGACGCGGAGATGAGCTTCGCCAGCCAGGACGACGTGCTCGAAGCGATCAGCAAGGCCGTCGAGGCCGCCGCGTTCGCAGCGACGGGCGAGACCCCGCCGCCGATCGAGCGGATGACGTGGCGTCACGCGATGGAGCACTACGGCGTCGACAAGCCCGACCTCCGCTTCGGGATGACCCTGCACGACCTCACCGACGTCTTCCCGGCCACCGAGTTCAAGGCTTTCGCCAGTGCAGCGTGCATCAAGGGCATCAACGCCACCGGCAAGGCCGAGGAGATGGGCCGCAACAAGCTCGACGGTCTGACCGACAAGGCCAAGCAGCTGGGCGCCAGGGGCCTGGTGTGGTTGAAGGTCTCCGCCGAGGGCTCACTCGAGTCCCCGGTGGCCAAGTTCCTCAGTGCTGACGAGCAGGCCGAGCTGATCTCGCGCTTCGCGGCCGCGCCGGGCGATCTGATCCTCATCGTCGCGGACGAGTGGGACGTGGTCTGCGACGTGCTGGGCACGTTACGCAACGATCTCGGCCGTCCGCCGGTGTGGCAGGGGCCGTACCGCTACGTCTGGGTCACCGAGTTCCCGCTGTTCGTTGGCCTCGACAAGGAGACCGGCAAGCCCAAGCCCGGGCACCATCCGTTCTGCCGACCGCACCCCGACGATCTCGACAAGTTCGAGACCGACCCGATGTCCGTGCGTGCCCTCGCCTACGACCTGGTCCTCAACGGCTGGGAGCTCGGCTCCGGTTCCATCCGGATCCACGAGAGCGACCTGCAGCGACGCGTGTTCAACGCGCTCGGCATCACCGACGAGGAAGCGGACAAGAAGTTCGGCTTCTTCCTGCGCCCGTTCGAGTACGGCGCCCCGCCGCACGGCGGCTTCGCGTTCGGCATCGACCGCCTCGTCGCGATCCTCGCCGGCGAGGAGAACATCCGTGAGGTCATCGCCTTCCCCAAGACCCAGAGCGGCACCGACCTGATGACGGGCGCACCCACGCCCCCGGCCGCCAAGCAGCTGACCGACCTCGGCATCCGGATGCTCCCACCCAAGGTGTGAGCCCTCGTACAGAACGCTGTTCAGCGGGCCCGGTAGACCGAGACGTGGGCGTGGCTGTCGGCGGCGAAGGGTTCGCGTCGCCAGGTGGCGAAGCGCTCAACGAGCTGCAGGCCGGCGATGCGGGCCATGAGGTCCATCTCGCCGGGCGTGATCAGCCGGCACACGATCGGTGACATCGTGATGCCTTCGGCCGTCAGCCGGACGTGGTTCTCCTCGAGCAGTTGGGTGGCGGAGTCGTAGCGGGCGACATCGAGGACGATCTCGTGCGTTCCGACATGTTCGGCATGGACGTAGTGCGGCCGATCCGGCGTGATCCACGCACTCGGAACGGCTGCTTCGATGACGAAACATCCCTCGTCGGCGAGGTGCCGGGCGGCGTTCTCGAAACAGCGAACCTGGGC
>JAYTSB010000166.1:0-6004 GCA_043745825.1 Actinomycetota bacterium
TTGTCGACAGCGTGCTCGAGGCCGAGGTTGCCTTCCTGGATGAGGTCACCGAGGTCCATGCCCTGGGGGAGGGGATAGCGCCGGGCGATGCTGACGACGAGCCGCAGGTTGGCCCGGATGAACCGGTCCTTGGCGGCCGCAGCAGCGTTGACGGACGACTTGAGCCGAGCGCCCTTGTCGCCGTTGGTGAGCTGCTCAGCGGCCGCCCGGCCGTCTTCGATGATGCGCGAGAGTTCGCGCTCTTCCTCAGCAGTGAGGAGGGGAACCTTGCCGATTTCGTTGAGATACATACCGATGGAGTCGCTCATAACGATGTGTTGAACACGGCGCCGACCTGAATTGTTCCGCCGGTACTGTGTGGCAATCGTCACGTTTCGGCGAGCTCGGGTGGTCAACCGCCGAAGTTCCGGTACGCGCGCTCGAGCGGGCCCGCGCCCGCGAAGCGATGCCAGAGCGCGCCGATCGTGATCGCCAGGACCCAGAACACGAGGCTGAACACCAGTGCGGTGTCGAGGCCGGTGGGTGTGACCCATCGCCACCAGTGCACCGCCGCGTTGAACGTGAACACGTGCAGCACGTAGATGGTGAGTGTCATCTGGCCCGCATGGCCGAACAACTGGGTGGGTGCCGCGCCGGGGAAACGTTCCGTCAACCAGGAGATCACGCAGTAGGCGATGACCGACGATCCCAGCGTGCCGAGTGTGTACAGCAGGCCACGGTCGAACGGTCCCGTGGACAGCAGGCCTCGCCAGCGCCGGGCGCCATCGTCATTGCGGGTGAAGGCGTGGGTGGCCAAGCGCACGCCGAAGTAGTTGATGCCGTACGAGCCGAACAGGAGGACCAGGCCCAGACCGATCAGATACGGGCGCAGCTCACGCATTCTTGGCAGCAGTCGACCGAGGATGATGCCGGCGCACAGGAACGCCAACCATGGCAGCAGCGGGTGGGTGTAGCCGATGAACGTGCGCAGCAACAGGTTGCGCGGCGAGTTGACGGCAGGCTCCAACCACGTGGTCTTGTGCCCATCGAGATGACGTTCGAGACGGAACCAGGCCACGCCCGCGCCGGCCAGCGCAGCGACCAGTCCAACGAGCGCCAGCCAGCGCGCCCGCAGCGTGAACAGCAGCGACGCCACCATGAAGTACGCGCCGTAGAAGAACAGGATCGTGCCTTTCCAGATCCATTCGATGAGCAGGCCGAACGTGAACAGCAGCAGGCCGCGCCTGGCGAGTCGCCAGCGATCCTCGCGGACGGCGGCGCGGTCGCCGTTGAGCCGGCTGCGGTTGGTCAGCATGGTCACTCCCATGCCGGCTACGAGCACGAACGTGGCGGCGAAGCGAGTGCTCAGCGGGCCCTCGGAGGGGTCGAAGATGCGCTCGGCGAGCGAGCGATGCACGTGGTCGTCGCCGCCGTTCAGGTAACCGTGGAAGTTCAGGATGACGACGCCCACCAGGGCGACCGCGCGAGTGACGTCGGGCCCGGCGAGACGTGGGCCGCTGGCGCGATTGGTGGTCACGGCAGCCACAGCAGCTCATCGACGATGACGGTCGTGAGCGGGCGCTGGACATCGACCCGTTCCCCCACCTGCGGGACGGGTTCGCCGTCGGGCACGAACAGCATCGAGGTGTGCATGTGTGGCGGCTCCAGCATGGTGAGCCGCCGGCGGGCATGGTGGAACGGGCTGCGGCCGTCGTCCAGGCTGCGCACGCCGTGGGCGGAGCCGGCGGCGACGAGCACGATGTGTCCGCGACCAGGCGTCACGACCCCTCGGTAACCAACGGTCTCACCGGCATCGACCGGATGCACGTCGAGCACATCGGCGGTGAGCTGCAGCAGCCGCTTGTCGGCGTGCCACAGGGACGTGCCGGCCCGGTGCCGCCAGGTGATGTCCGGGTGGTCAGCGCGGAGGTCGGCGGATGCCTCCTGGGTGATGTGGCTCACAGAGATCGGGTGCTGCGGGTGGCCATCGTCGAGCACGTCGACCCACGCCTCGATCTCGGCCCGATGGGCCGACGGCGCGCCGACCAGGGGGAGGTGGATCGCGTAGCTGTCGATTGCCCATCCCGCCGAGTGGACCATCCCCAGCAGCGCGGCCAGCGCGTCGGGCTCCACCCCGTAGCGGTGCATGCTCGACGCCAGCTTCACCGCCACCGGCCCGTGCCAACCCTGCCGCTGGAGCGCAGCGACGTGGACCGCCGAGCCCACTGTGAGCACCGTTGTGGCGGGCAGGTCGTCGGGCAGCGCGTCGACGTGCGGCGTGAGCACGAGGGGGGTGCGCGCGGCCGGTACGTCGCCGGCCTCGTACACCGTGCCCACGGCGATCTGGCCACCTCGCTCGGTGTGCTGGACGGCGAAGGGCATGAGCTCGACCCGACCGAATCCGTAGCCGTTGCCCTTGACCACAGGCACCAGACCGGGCAGTTCTCGGGTCGTCCGGTCGAGATGGCGCACCCACGCGTCGCGCTCCACCGCCAGCCGAAGACCCATAGTGACCAGACGGTACCGTGCCAGCGGGTGCTGTGCCGACCAGTGCAGGGCCGACCAGTGCAGGGCCGAGCCGGCTGAGCTCGGCGCGCTCGCGGTCTATTCCTGAGTTGGTCGATCAGCTTTATCCGCTATCTTGGTCACGTGCGCTCCCTGTTCCGGTTCCCGAACCCGGTGAACGAAGTCTCCGCCCGCCTCGTGGCCGGTGGTGTGGTGCTGCAGTGCATTGCTTTCTTGGTGTTCGGCCAGCCCTGGCAGCTGATCCCGCTTGCGTACGGCTTCGTTGCGCGGGTGCTCACCGGTCCGACGTTGAGCCCGCTCGGCCAATTCGTGACGCGCGTGCTCACGCCGCGCCTGCCCGTGGCGGAGAAGCTGGTGTCCGGCCCGCCGAAGCGGTTCGCGCAGGGCATCGGCGCCACCCTGTCCGTCGGTGCGCTCGTCGCCGTGACTGTGGGAAACCACGGCCTTGCCAACGGCGCCGTCGCAGCAATCGCCGTTGCAGCCACGCTGGAGTCGGTGTTCGCGCTCTGCCTCGGCTGCGTCGTCTTCGGCCAGCTGATGCGCATTGGCATCATCCCCGCTGCGGTGTGCGAATCGTGCAATGACCTCAGGGGTCGGTTGGCGGCTGCACGGTCGTCGGTGCCCCGCGAGGCCGTCCCGGTCTCTGTCCCCGTCTCTGTCCCGGTCTCGGCCAAGACGTGAGGTCGGGCCGGATCGCGTCCAGCGACCCGGCCCTCAGCACTCCGGCCCTCAGCACTCCGGTCCACAGGCCGCTGCCAGACGCGAGGTCGTCGAGGTTGCGCAGGGCCATGTAGGTGAGCGGGTCGAGCCGGGGGCGGGTCGGCCACCAGTCGAACGCGGCGGGAACGACGGCAGCCATCAGCACCGCACGCCGGGCACGTCGCGACATCACTGCTGCGGCGAGCGCACACGGCCACCACGCACGCGTGACCCCGGACGCGAGCGAGCGGCCCGCGTGGATATGGCCGAGGCCGGCCAAGCGCAGCGCGAGCCGTCTGCCGTCAGGAACGGTGCGCAGCTTGCGGGCCAGCAGCGCAGTGGTCGTGGCGGCGATCGTTGCGCCGACCACCGGCCAGCCCGCCGCGACGGCCAGCCAGGATGCTGCGCTCCAGCCGCTGACCCTCACCGGCGCCAATGCGCCGGGGTGCCGGGCTGCCAGCGGCGCGGCCGATGTGCCGTATTGGTGACGCTGATGCAACCAGCTGATGAGCGAGGACCGTGGTGCGTGCTGCACGGTGACCGCCGGTTCGTAGCGCACCCGCCAACCGGCCTCGTCGAGCCGCCAGACAAGATCGACGTCTTCCCCCACGCGCAGACCGGGGTCGAAACCGCCGACCGCCCGCAGCGCTTCGATGCGCGCAACCATCGCCGCCGCTGGCACGTAGCTGACGCGTGTACCGGCGCGCACCCGGGCAGGCGCCGGACCCAGATCGAGGGGCGAGCGGACGGTGTCGAAACGGGCGAGCGCACCGGGTCCCGTGCCCGACGCGACGCGCGGCGCCACCAGAGCGACGCGATCGTCAGTGAAATGCTCCAGCAACCCGTTCAGCCATCCGGCGACGGGCGTGACATCGGAGTCCACGAACGCAACGAGCCGAGTCTCCACGTGGTCGAGCCCGCTGGTGCGGGCCTGGCCGGGCCCGCCGTTCACGGCCCGCCGCACCACGGTCGCGCCCGGCACCGGGGGAATGGGCGTCGGCGACGCATCGTCTACGACGATCACCGCCGCCACGCCGGCGCACGCCTCGACGATCGCGGCCAGCGTGACGAGCGAAGTCTCGTACGCAGGGAGCACGACCGTGACGTCAACCGCGTGGAGGGAGTTCCCCACGCCCGAGTGGGGTGGGTTTCCTCCACGCCTCGGATGGACCGGATGAACGAGGCCGGCGTCGAGCAAACGATCCAGCAGGGCCTCGGTGGTGGCACCACGGCCGACCTCACCGGCGCCTGTCTCGATGCGATCGATGAGGGCGGCGCCGGCGTCGGTGAGGCGCAACAGGATCAGCGGTGAGCCACCGACCAGCACCCGCCCGGCCCCGGCCCGGCGCACCGAGCCGTCGAGCACCAGGGCGTCGAGCACCAGGCCGTCGAGCGCTGGGCCACCTGACGCCGGGCCGGTCATGGGCGCCATTGGCGCAGCCGCTCGCTCGCGTCGGCAACGAGTTGATCGAGAAGCGCGACGCCCTCGGACGCCGCGGCACCGTTGGGATCACCCAGCACACCGTTCGGGCTCACGGCCCGCACGCCGCCCGCTGTCAGAACGGCCAGCAGCTCGCCAACGGGTGTGGTGTTCCCGGCTTGCGCGGCCTCCATGCGCACGACCGCGGCATCGATGGCGAGCATCAGCGAAGTCTCGGTGCGACCGGCGTGGGCATCGCCACCAAGGATTCGCGGCCACCAGCTGAGCACGTTGCGTCCCTCGCCAGCGAGCACGGCGATGGCTCCTTGCACGGCGGCTGCGTTGCCGCCGTGCCCGTTGACGAGCATCACGCCGGCACTCCAATCGGCGGAGCGGACGAGCTCGATCAGGACCTGCTGGAACACCGCCGTGCCGACGGAGAGCGTGCCGGGAAAGCCGTGGTGTTCGCCGCTGGCACTGATGCTCAGCGCCGGCGCGACGACCACGCGCGGATCGGTGGCCGCGATCCCGGTCGCGATGGCGGTGGCGATGCGGGTGTCGGTGTCGAGCGGCAGGTGTGGACCGTGCTGCTCGCAGGAGCCGATCGGTACCGCCAGGATCGGCGGTGCAGCCCCGGCCGCGTCCAGCGCTGTCCAGGTGCTGTCGCCGAGGCGGGTCAAGGGAGGTATTTCCATTCGGTGAGTGCGGCGAGGATGCGGTCAGCCGCGGCGTCCGGCTCCAGCGTCACGGTCTCGCCGTGAGCTACCGCCGTCCCGGCCGAGGTGAGCGACTTGACCCGCTCGAGCGCGGTCTGGCCCGTCGGCGGCGCGTAAGCGCGCGACCGAGGCCGGTATGGACGGGACTCGGCCACTTGGGCGGCAGCCAGGCTGGGGGGCGTCAGCGCATTGCCGGGCACAACCTCGATGGCCGGGTGGTTGCGCAATCCGCGCAGCGGCGCACGGCGTAACAGCGCAGTGGAGCCTTCCACCGACAGCACGGCCGCGCCCGTGACCGACAGGCGCTCGCGCCGGCCGCCGTCGAGCCGTCGCAGGGCATCGATCGCCCCCTCGGTGTGCTCGATCGCGACGAGACCCAACGCCTGGACGATGCCGAGTTCACCGGCGAGGTACGCGGGAACGGACCCGGTGCCGCGGTCGAACGAGTGGTCGCCGCACCAGATGGTGCTGGAGCCGTCGAGGACGTGCCGGATCGCGCTCGCGACGGCCACCGCCACGGCGCGACTGGCGGCGCCGAAGGGCAGATCGATGCGGATCGCCCGATCGACGCCGCAGGCGAGCGCATCGCGCAGCACGGCGTCCGCGCCGGAGGGCCCGACGGTGACGGCCACAACCCGGACGGGAGGACCGGCGACCAGCGCGT
>JAYTSB010000167.1:0-7476 GCA_043745825.1 Actinomycetota bacterium
GGAAGTCGCCGCCGGGTGCGCCGCGGGCGAGATCGGTGGGCCGGTAGGTGCCGAACAGCACCAGGTTCGGCCACGGCTGGCGGGCGATCGTGTCGAGCACACCGACGCTGTCGGAGTCGATCCAGTGGAGGTCTTCGACCACCACGGCCACGCGGCCGCGCTGCACGGCCGCACCGAGACGTCGAGCACCAACGGCGGCCGGGTCCTCACCGTCGCGGACCGCCACGAGCTGGCAGGCGACGTCGAACGCGCGGGCCGTGGCGCGAGGCTCGGCCGAGGCGGAGAACACCATCACGTCGTCGGGCAGCACCGAGAGCATCTCGCGCAGGAGTCGGGTCTTGCCGATGCCGGCCTCACCGGCGATCAAGGCAACGCTCGGCAGGTCGGAGGAGTGCAGCTCGCCCATGTCGATCACGCCGCTGAGGCGGTCGAGGGTCGCGCTCCGACCGACCATGACAGGGCTCAACCCAACACGACCCGTCAGCACGCCGCTCAGACTAGCGACCGTCGGTGAAGGCAACCCCCGACGCACTGGGAGAACCAGTGCCCGCCTGGCGGCGGCCGTGCATCCAATGCTGGAAGCGATGGGTCTGGCGACGCCGCTCGGCGGCATCGGTGAGGTCGTGGCCGTGTTGTACGGCGAGGTCGTAGGGGCTGGCTGGGTGGTTGAGGTTCACGGTGCCCTCCCTGGGTTTCACGTTGTCCGTGATGTCAGTGTGGGCCTCTGAGGTGGACCGCCACATCAGTCGCTCTCCCTCTTTCCGCAGGAAGGCATACCTACATCTCACGCTCACGATATGACGCTCACGACATGACGCTCACGACATGACGCTCACGACATGACGCCGGTCACCACGTCCAGCCAGAACTGCGTCGTGAGACGCAGCGATTCGATGTCGATCCGCTCGTCGTTGCCGTGGAACCGGGTGGCGTAGTCGCCGGCCGCCAGGTCGGGGCTGAACAGACCGGTGCCGTAGGCGATCGAGCCCATCCGCCGGAAGATGCGGGCATCGGTGAATCCGGCCATCAGCTGCGGCACCATCCGCGACGTGGGGAACGGCGCGTTCATCGCCCGCTGGAGCGCGTCCCACATCGGATTGTCCGTGCGGCTGATGCTGGCCGCGTCGTTCATCACGATCTCCACCTCCACGTCTGCGGCGAGATCTCCGAGCGCGGCGGCGAGGTGGGCCTGCACGTCGGCCGCGCCCTCGCCCGGCAGGGTGCGGATGTCGACGCCGATGTCAATCATGCCGGGAATGGTGTTGGTCTTCATCGGACCCTCCACCACGTTGCACGAGAACGTGGTGTGCGAGCAGGCGTGCAGATGCCGGGCCAGGCCGAGGTGTGGCAGCGTGGCGAGCACGTCGTCGATCTGCGCGGGGTCGAGCAGCATCGCCGTGGTGGCGTCGTCGAGTTGGAACGACTCGACCTGCTGTCGCCACAGTTCGTGTACGCGCGGCGCCGGCGCGTATGCCGTGAGACGCTGGATCACGCCGGCCGCCTTCACGAGCGCATTGTCACTGCGGAACGGCGCAGATCCGTGCCCTGGCGTGCCGCGGACGCGCAAGCGGCGCCAGGCAACCCCCTTCTCACCGACATTCACCCCGATGAAGGGCGCGTCCGACGGCCCGGAGTGCACGCCACCGCTTTCGGTGAGCAGGTAATCGCAGCGGATCGAGTCCGGATGATGATCGGCCACCCACTGCGCACCATGAGCGGATCCGGACTCCTCGTCGGCGACCGCAAAGTAGATCAGGTCACCTCGCGGCCGGAACCCGCGCCTGGCCAGCTCACGGACTGCCACCGCCATCGACGACGTCAGGTTGAGCATGTCGACTGCACCGCGGCCCCATACCTCACCATCGACGATCTCGCCGCCGAACGGATCTCGGCTCCAACCCTGCGGGTTCACCGGCACCACGTCGGTGTGGCCCATCAGGCACACCGACGGTGCCTGCGGATCTGTGCCGGCCAGACGAGCCACGAGCGAGGCCCGCCCGGGCGTGGGCTCGTAGCGCTCGATCTCCAGACCGCTGCCCTCGAGGAACGACTGCAGCACCTCGGCCGAACGTGATTCGTGGCCGGAAGTCGGACTGCCGTCGTTCACGCACTCGTTGCGGATCAGCGTCTGCAGCAACTCCACGGTCTGGCCCGTCAGTGCGTCGGTCGAGAATGTGGTCATCGGCACAGTCTGGCCGCTTCCGGGCGTGTCGCCGATCAGCCGCCTACGGCGTCCTCGACAGCGAGCAGCACTGCGTCGCCGTACTGCTCGAGCTTGGCTGGCCCGATGCCGGCAATCGCGCCGAGTTCTCGCGTCGTAGTCGGCAGCGCCAGAGCGATGGCTTCCAGCGTCTTGTCGTCGAACACCACGTATGCCGGCTTGCCACCGCGCAGGCGTTCACGGGTCTGGCGCAGCAGATCGTGGGCCCGGATCGACGCCGCGCCGATGGACTCGGCCGGGGCTCGCAGCGCTCCGCGTTGACGCCCGGCGGTGACTACTGCGGAACCGAACGCGAATCGCCGGGTGACGCGCTGGCAGCGGGCAACGGCGGCCCCGTCCTCGACCGATTCGATGATCCACTGTTGACCGCCGTCAACCAGCACGAGACCGGGTGCGGCCAGCACCGCGGCCTTGTCGAACGCGGTGTCGCGCGCGGCCGGCTTGGCGCGAGGCGGTGTGGGTGCCGGGGCGATGAGGTTGATCCGCCGACCCGCATCCGACGAACGGATGGTGGGCTCGTTGGCCATGTCCTCCACGAATGGCGACGGATCGGCGCCGACAACGACGACCACCTCCACCGATCCGCGGGTGATGGCCACGTGGAACACGCGCCGTTCCTCCTCCAGGTCCTCGGCCAGGCGGTGGGGGTACTGGTCGGCCTCGGCGTGGTGCACCACCACCATCGGCCACTCCTGGCCCTTGACCCGGTGGACGGTGGCCAGGACCACGCCGGCGGCGTTGCGAGCGGTGCTCAAATGCCCGCGCAGCCACTCGCCGAACGTACCCGGATCCGGATGGAGCGCAGCCAGCTGCGACATCGCGACGAGATCGTCGTTCTGTGCGGCGCGGTTCATGCCGTGGCGCCCGTCGTCGAGGGTGGCGATGGCGGCGCCGAGACCGATGTCGTCGGCGAGCGCACCGAGCAGATCGGCCGCGGTGGACGACGCCGCCGCCATCCGCTGCAGGCGGGCGATGTCATCGGCGAACGACGCGACGCGGGCGGCGTCACGCTCCGCGTTCACCCGACCGGCGAGGCGACGCAGTCCCGCCAGCGACGACTGCTCGGCCACCCAGTTGGCCACGTTCGGGTGCATCGGCCGCGACGGCCGCCGCAACGCCTCGGCCAGGTCGTTGGGAGCCAGCGAGTCCGCACCACCCACTGCAAGGCGGAGCCACGCCAACGCCGCGCGCACCGCCGTACGCTCCAGGAACTCGGCGCCGACACCACCCTGCACCGGGACACCAGCGGCGACGAGACCCACCTGCACCGGTGCGAGCAGCGCGTTCACGCGGGTGAGCACCGCGATCTCGTGGGGCGGCCGGCCTGAGCTGACGGCGTCGGTGACGGCGGCGAGCGTGGCGTGCAGCGTCTCGGTGGAGGTGACGACGCGCAATCCCGTGGTGTGCGGCCGGACACTGCGGATCACCTTGGGCACGCGACGCCGGTTGTGGCGAACCAGCCGGTCGGCGGCCGCGACCACATCGCCGGGACAGCGGTAGTTGACCTCCAGTGGATGGGCACCGGCGTGCGGGAACAGCGAGTCGAAGTCGATCAGCCACGCCGGATCAGCCCCGCTGTAGCCGTAGATCGTCTGGTCGTCATCGCCGACCCCGAACACCCCGAAGCCGGGCGCTGACAAGAGCCTCACCAGCAGCACATGTGCCGGGGTCAAATCCTGGAACTCGTCCACCAGCAGCAGCCGGCACGCCCGCTGTGCCGCCTCGCGAGCGTCGGGATCGGTGAGCATCACCTCGATCGCTCGGTAGATCTGCTCATCGAAGTCGAGGGCCCCCTCACGCTCCAGAACGTCTCGGTACTTCGGCCACATCTCCGCCAGACCGTCGACATCGCCCCCGTACATCGTCTCCACCTGATCGGGCGAGCGCAGACCCAGCCGGACGATGCTCAACGCCTCGATCCACGCGGCCACCGGATCGGTGTTGCGTTTGCGCGGAAACTGCACCAATCGTCCGACGATGCGGCGCACGTCGATCTCGTCGATCGTGCGGAACGTGCGTGGTTGGGGTAGGAACGGACCGGTGCCGTTGACGATGGCGAGCGCGATTGCATTGAGGGTGCGCACCCGCAGACCGCGCAGATCGGTGGTGCGGTCCTGGATCTCGAGCTGGGCGCGCTTGTTGAACGCCACCAGGCTCAGTGCATCGGCCGGTATCCGCCAGGTGCCGAGGAGGTGTCGGGCGCGTTCGGTGAGCACTCGCGTCTTGCCGCTTCCGGCCGGGGCGATGATCCGCGCCGCAGCGCCATCGTGCACCACCGCCGCCCGCTGGTCCGGCGCCAGCGCCGCAGAACCGTGGTCACCGGCGGCATCGTCGAGTGGCGGCCGCAATGAACGGTGCTCGACGGCAACGGCATGCAGCACCGGGACTCCGTCGATCGGCGCATGACGCCGGATCGGTCCCCCGTCCAGCCAAACCGGCGTGCCGTCCGGCAGGCGGACATCACCGGCGTTGATTGGTTCGCGAGGGTCAGGTTCAGCTCGCTCGATCGGGGTCGCCCCGAGCCGCACCGCCTCGTCGACGAGGGTCCATTGCGGGGACCCGCTGGTTGCGTCGATCGCGTTCGCCCAGACGAGGTGGTGCAGCACATCGAGCGGGAACCAGAAGCGTGCACCGAGCAGGTAGGGCGCCGTCCGCTCGATCGACCGGGGCGCTGCCGCGAATGCGTCGGCGATGTCGTCGGCGAGCTCCACCACCACCCGCCGCCGCTCGGCGGCCAGGCCCTGGAGTCGGCCCACAGCTGCGGCCGGATCGGCGAGAACGCCACGGTCCACCACCATCCGCTCGGCCTGCGCCCACGGCTCCGGCACCCCCGCACCGATCCGGATCACCAATCCCCTGGCCAGCACATCCGGCCCGGGGTGCGACCACACGAGCGCGGTACGAGCCGGCGTCTGCGCCCCGAACGCTTGGAACGACTCCGCCGGCTCGAATGACTCCGCCCGCTCGAACGACTCGAACGACTCGAACGACTCGCGCTGGGCGGGCACGCGGTCCGTGCCGCCCGTGGCCTGGCTGCGCTGCCAGCACGCCCGGACGTCGCTGGGGGCGGGGTGTGATCCCCCGCAATAGGCGCATGCGATAGCCATACATATGTCCTATCGCAGAATCACGAGGCCTGAATCGCGAGGCCTGGTCCGCCCGTAGAATGCCACGCCGATGAGCACCATCGCCGCGGCGCAGCCCGACCACCGCTCGCTCCAGGTCACCTGGGCCGACGGCGCCACCACCCGCTACCCATGGATCTGGCTGCGCGATCATGCGCACGACGCCGAGACCCTGCACCCGGTCACCCAGCAGCGCCAGCTCTACACCGCCGGGGTGCCACGTGACCTCATCGGCATCGCAGCGAGAATCGATGAGCACACAGTCGTGGTCACGTGGAG
Organism: Actinomycetota bacterium; assembly: GCA_043745825.1. GTDB lineage: Bacteria > Actinomycetota > Acidimicrobiia > Acidimicrobiales > Ilumatobacteraceae > WLMZ01. Next base: position 5,626 of record JAYTSB010000167.1, read on the forward strand.
CGACGGCCAGACGGCCGACTCGGTGCTGCCCATCGCCTTTCTCGCCCGCTACCGCGAGCCCCGCACCGCACGCGCCTCGGTGGATGTACCGGTTTCATTGTGGGACGAGGAAGCCATCTCCTCGACGACCCCGATGGTTCACCATGACGCCGTGATGCAATCCGATGCCGGCGTGCGCGAGTGGCTGACCGCCACCACCACCTACGGGTTTTGCCTGGCGGTGGGCACGCCACCCACGGCGACGGCGACAGAGGCACTGCTGCGGCGCATCGGCTACGTGCGCGAAACCATCTTCGGCGGGATGTGGGAGTTCACCGCGGATCTCACCAAGGCCGACACCGCGTACACGAACCTCGAGCTCCGCCCCCACACCGACGGTACGTACTCGCACGATGCACCCGGCGTGCAGCTGTTGCACTGCCTTCAGTTCGACGGCACCGGCGGCGAGACCACGATGGTGGACGCATTCGCCGTTGCCGCGCGCCTGCGCTCTGAACACCCGCAGCACTACGCCGTCCTGTCACGCATTGCGGTCCCCGGGCAGTACATCGGCGACGGCTCGCACCTGGTCGCGGCGCGGCCGGTGCTGCGCCACGACCACACGGGTGCCCTCGTTCAGGTGTCGTTCAACAACTACGACCGGGCTCCGTTCCTCCTCGCCGAAGACGAGATGCTCGCGTTCTACGACGCACTGCGCGAGTTCGACGCCATCGCCAACGAACCAACAATGCAGTGGCGCCATGTGCTGGCTCCCGGCGAAGCAATGCTGTTCGACAACTGGCGCGTGCTCCACGGCCGTTTCGCATACACCGGGGTGCGCCGCCTGTGCGGCGGCTACGTGAACCGGGAGGACGTCGAGAGCCGCCTGCGCCAGCTCCTGTGAGCGACCAGCCGGCTCAAACAGACACCGCCTCGAACCCAGCGGAGCTGATCCCGACGACGTCGAGATCAGCTCCGTGCTCTTTTCAGATCTGCGCAGGTGTCAGAGCTGGAGGGACTTGATCTCCAGGAACTCTTCGAAGCCGAATCGGCCGTACTCGCGGCCGATACCGGACTGCTTGTAGCCACCGAACGGTGCGTTCGGATTGAACGCCCCACCATTGACCTCCACCTGGCCGGTGCGCAAGCGCCGGGCGACGGCCTCGGCATGAGCCTTGTCGGCCGACCACACCCCGCCGGCCAAGCCGTAGACGACGCCGTTGGCAATGCGCACGGCATCGTCCTCGTCGTCGTAGGGCAGGATCGAGAGCACCGGCCCGAAGATCTCCTCCTGGGCGATGCGCATGTCGGGCGTGACGCCGGAGAACACGGTCGGGCGCACGTAGAAGCCGGTGTCCAGGCCCTCCGGTGCGCCGAGGCCCCCCGCCACCAAGGTGGCGCCGTCGTCGATGCCGGCTTGGATGTAGCCCTGGACGCGGTCGCGCTGGGCGGCCGAGGCGAGCGGACCGAGGTGCACGCCTTCGGCGAACGGATCACCGACCACCATCGCGGACGCTGTGGATGCGGCGATGGCCTCGGCCTCGGCGAGTCGGTCACGCGGCACGAGCATGCGGGTCAATGCCGAGCACGTCTGGCCTGAGTTCAAGAACGCCTTGCCCACACCGTCACTCACCGCCTTGGCGAAGCCGGCCTCGTCGAGGTCCTCGAGCATGACATTCGCGCTCTTGCCGCCCAGCTCGAGGGCGATCTTCTTGATCGTCTCGGCACCGAGTTGGGCGACGCGCTTACCGGCCCTCGTGGAACCGGTGAACGACACCATGTCCACGTCTGGGTGGGCGGCCATTGCCTCACCCACCACCGGCCCGACGCCGGAGACCAAGTTGAACACACCGGCGGGCAAGCCGATCTCGT
>JAYTSB010000168.1:0-6633 GCA_043745825.1 Actinomycetota bacterium
CCCACGAACGCGTCACCTGTTGTTGATCAGCGGGCGACGGGCGCCGGTGCCGCCGCCGGAGCAGAGCTCGCATCGTCGCCGAAGGTGATCTTTTGGCGAGCACTGTAGGCGAGCGCGCCGATCAGCACCACCAGCGCGGCGGCGGCGATGGAATAGCGGGCGCCGTCGTTGTCCTGCAGGCCGATGATGGCCGGAAGGATGAGCAGCGACACCAGGTTCATCACCTTGATCAGCGGGTTGAGGGCCGGACCGGCGGTGTCCTTGAACGGGTCGCCGACGGTGTCGGCGATGACCGCAGCACGGTACGGGTCGCTGCCCTTGCCGCCGTGGTTGCCGTCCTCGATGTACTTCTTGGCGTTGTCCCAGGCGCCACCGGCGTTGGACAGGTAGTTGGCCATCAACTGGCCGACCAGGATGACGGCGGCCAAGAACGCGCCAAGCGCGTAGAAGTTGATGCCGAAGCCGATGACCACCGGGGTGAGCACGGCGAGCAGGGCCGGGGTGGCCAGTTCACGCAGCGATGCCTCGGTGCAGATGTCGATGACGGGGCCGTACTCGGGCTCCTTCTCGCCACGCATGATCTTGCCGTCGGCGAACTGCTTGCGGACTTCTTGCACCACGACGCCGGCTGTACGGCCAACGGCACGGATGGCCAAGGCGCTGAACAGGAATGGCACCGAGCCGCCGATCAGCAAACCGATGAACACCTTCGGGTCAGCGACGTTGATCGGCAGCAGGTCGAACACGCCGCGCTGGGTCTTCAGCGCTGTATCGATCACGTCCTTGGGCAGGATCTCCTGGGCCGCCGTCTCGATGAAGCTGGCGAACAAGGCCACGGCGGCGATGACGGCGGAGCCGATCGCGAAACCTTTGGTGACAGCCTTGGTGGTGTTGCCGACGGCATCGAGGCTGACCATGATGCGCTCCGGCTCACCGTGGAACTCGCCGGACATCTCGGCGATACCGGCAGCGTTGTCGCTGACGGGACCGAACGTGTCCTCCGAGACGATGATGCCGGTGGTGGCCAGCATGCCCATGCCGGTGAGGGCCACGAGGTAGAAGCTGAACTGCAGGTTGCCGCCTCCGAGGGCGAGGGCAACCGCAATCGCGATGGCGATCGCCACGACGGCGTAGACGGCGCTCTCCATGCCGCTGGCGGTACCGGCGAGAATGGCGGTTGCCGGACCGGTCTCGGCGCTCTGGGCGATTTCCTTGACCGGGGAGTGATGCGTCGCGGTGTAGAACTCGGTGAGGCGGCTGATCAGCTGGGCGAGGACGAGGCCGATCGCCACGGCGCCGAAGCACTTCCAGCCGACGCTGTCGGAGTCGTTGCCGACGTACACCAGCGCCACCACGAGCGTGCCGAGCAAGGTCAGCGATCCGGCGACCAGGAAGCCCTTGTTGATCGGCTTGAGCGCGTTGGTCTCGCCCTCCTTGGCCTTCACGAAGAAGATGCCGACGATCGATCCGACCACGCCGATGGCGCGAGCCGCGAGCGGGAACATCAGGCCGAGCACCCACTTGCTGGGGTCGTCCGGGAAGATCGACTTGAACGCCGCAACGCCGAGGATGATGGACGCCACGAGTGTGACCTCGTAGCTCTCGAACAGGTCGGCGGCCATGCCGGCGCAGTCGCCGACGTTGTCGCCCACGTTGTCGGCGATAGTGGCCGGGTTGCGGGGGTCGTCTTCGGGGATGCCGGCTTCGACCTTGCCGACCAGGTCGGCGCCCACGTCGGCGGCCTTGGTAAAGATGCCGCCGCCGACGCGCAGGAAGAGCGCAAGCAGGGAGCCACCGAAGCCGAAGCCGATGAGAATGACCGAGCTGGTGTTCTGGAACACCATGATGATGGCGGTGGCACCGAGCAGGCCGAGGCCCACGGTGAACATGCCGGCCACACCACCGGTGCGGAAGGCGACGTCCAACGCCCTGGGCATGCTGTTGGTCAGCGCAGCCGCAGCCGTGCGAACGTTGCCACGGGTGGCGAGCGTCATGCCGATGTATCCGGTGAAGCCCGAGGCCAGGCATCCGAGGATGAACGCAAGGGTGCGGTACAGACCGACTTCACCGAAGCTCAGCGCCGACGAGCCGTCGGGCTTGGTGATGGCCTTCGACGTGACGAAGACGATGATCGCCAGCGGTACGAGGATGACGGCGATCGTCTTGAACTGGCGCTTCAGGTAAGCCAACGCACCCTCTTGGATCGCCTTGGCGATCTGCTGCATCTTGGGTGAACCTGCGTCGGCCGCCATCACGCTCTTGGCGAGATACAACCCGACGACAAGCGCAATGAGGGCTGCCGAGACGGACAGCAACATGACCGCCCACTCGCCGCCTCGCAGTGTGAATTCCTGATAGCCGCCTTCGGCGATGATTCCTGACACGGGGACCTGGTCTTATGTCGGGGCGCGCGCATGAGTGCACGTGCCGTTGATGGAGACGGAGAGAGTGTAGGGAACAATTGCCGGTGCCGACGAAACGTCCGCCGCCCCGTTCCCGGCATCGGACCGGCCGACCGACCGCGTGAATCGACCGATTTCGGTCGATTTGCGCGGTCGGTCTTCGGTTGCGGGGCTCGGTTTCCATCATGCTGCATCTCGAAGCACTCAGACGGCTGTGCCAGCCGACGATCGCAACGCACCGGTCCGGGGAGTCGGCGGTCTCATGGCAGCGAAGTTCGGTGTGGTGTCCCACCCGCAGGTCCGCGAGTGCGGCGTGACCGCCCGCCAACAGAGCCGGCTGGTGGACCAGGGCGTCTGGTCGCCGTACGCACCGAGTGTGATCCGTGACGCCGCCCGTGAGGACAGCTGGGAGATGCACGCGATGGCCGCCACGCTGGCGCCCGGCGCGGGGGCGGTTCTCGCCGGGGCGACGGCCGCTCGACTCCACGGTCTCGACGGCTTTGCCGTCGTCGAGCGGATCATCGTCATGATCCCGGACCGGGCGCGGGTTCGTGTTCGCGCGGATGTCACTGTCGTTCGCGCGAAGCGGATCGACGCTCGGGATCTGACGATGGTGCGTGGCATCGCGTCGCTGGACGTCGGTGCTACGCAGCTGGTTCCAGCGTCTGGCCACCGTGATGCTGAAGCGTCATGGCATCGCTCTGGTCGACGAGTGGCCGGTGCGCGACGAACGAGGCACGCCGCTGGCCGAGCTCGATCTTGCCGACGTCGATCTGAAGGTCGGGGTCGAATGCCAGAGCTGGGCATGGCACAGCACGCCGAGGGCGCAACGTGCCGACGCGGATCGCAAACGGCGTTGCGCTCGCTGGGTTGGGACGTCGTCGATCTGTGGTGGAGCGACCTGGAGCGAAGCGACACTGTCATCGACGATGTGCTCCTCGCGATTCGGAAGGCGGAGCGGCTCAAAGAATCGCAATGGTGACATCCGAGACTGAGTTATCAATCCTCGCAGCGCTGGTACTACGGTCGGGTTCGCCCGATGCCGGGACGTGATATCCGTCGATCGAAAGGCCGTCTCCGATGGCACAAGCAGTCAACACTCGGCCAGGTCAACGTTCTGCCCGTGGCCCGGTCACCGGTACCGCGACCGGTCAGAGAAAGCGCAAGCCGTTCCTTCTCGACCTCTACTCCACAGCGGTGGGCAAGAAGTACGTCATGGCCATTACGGGCATCATGATGATCGGGTTCGTCATCGCGCACATGGTCGGCAACCTGAAGATGTTCCTGGGCCCCGCCGAGTTCGACCACTACGCCGAGTTCCTGCGCGAGTTGCTCGTACCCATCCTGCCGCGCACGATCACGCTCTGGCTGCTGCGATCCGGTCTGATCGTGGCGGTGCTGTTGCACATCCACGCCGCCTACGGTCTCACTCGCCTGAACCACAGCGCTCGGGCCGTGAAGTACCAGTCGGCCCGCGACTATCAGGTGGCCAACTTCGCCAGCCGCACGATGCGCTGGACCGGCATCATCATCACCCTGTTCGTGCTCTGGCACCTCGCCGATTTGACATGGGGCACACTCAATGCGGTGGGTACCAACGGTACGTTCGTGCGTGGTGACGTCTACAACAACGTTGATCGCAGCCTCAGCCGGGTGCCTGTTGCACTGCTGTACATCGTCGCCAACATTGCGCTCGGCATCCACCTCTTCCACGGGGTGTGGAGCCTCTTCCAGAGCATGGGTTGGAACAACCCTCGGTTCAACCGGTGGCGTCGCCAACTTGCAACCGGTGTCGCCACCCTCGTCGTGGTCGGCAACGTCTCGTTCCCCATCGCCGTGCTCGCCGGCATCGTCGGCAACTGATCGAACCTGTGAGGACTCATGAACACTGCGACTGATCCCCGGTTGAACTCGAAGATCCCCGACGGCCCGATGGCCGAGAAGTGGTCCTCCTACAAAGAGAACATGAAGTTGGTCAACCCCAACAACAAGCGCAAGTTCAAGGTGATCGTGATCGGCACCGGTCTGGCCGGGGCCTCGGCCGCCGCCACGCTCGCCGAACTCGGCTATCAGGTGGACGCATTCACGTTCCACGACTCGCCCCGTCGAGCCCACTCGATCGCTGCTCAGGGCGGAATCAACGCGGCGAAGAACTACCACGGTGACGGCGACAGTGTGCACCGCCTGTTCTACGACACCGTCAAAGGCGGCGACTTCCGTGCCCGTGAGGCCAACGTTCACCGCCTCGCCGAGGTCAGCGTCAACATCATCGACCAGATGGTGGCCCAGGGCGTGCCGTTCGCTCGTGAGTACGGCGGCCTGCTCGACAATCGCAGCTTCGGTGGCTCGCAGGTCAGCCGCACGTTCTACGCACGCGGCCAGACGGGCCAGCAGCTGCTGCTGGGCGCGTACCAGCAGCTCTCTCGCCAGATCGGCCTGGGTGGAGTCACGCTGTACAACCGTGTCGAGCTGGTGGACACCGTCGTTGTCGACGGCCGCTGCGCCGGCGTGGTGGTGCGCGACCTCATCACCGGTCAGCTGCAGTCCCACGCCGCTCACGCCGTGGTGCTGGCCACCGGCGGTTACGGCAACGTGTTCTTCCTCAGCACGAACGCGATGAACTGCAACGTCACCGCAGCGTGGCGAGCGCACCGCAAGGGCGCAATGTTCGCCAACCCGTGCTACACCCAGATCCACCCGACGTGCATCCCGCAGAGCGACCCCACGCAATCGAAGCTCACCCTGATGAGCGAGTCGCTGCGCAACGATGGCCGCGTGTGGGTGCCGCTGAATGTGGACGACCAGCGCCCCGCGGCGCAGATCCCGGAAAGCGAGCGCGACTACGTCCTCGAGCGCCTGTATCCGAGCTTCGGCAACCTGGCGCCGCGCGACATCGCGTCGCGAGCCGCCAAGCGTGCGGTGGACTCCGGTCACGGCGTCGGACCCTTGCAGAACGGGGTGAACCTCGACTTCGCCGCAGCCATCGCCCGGCTCGGCAAGGACGTCGTGCAGGAGCGTTACGGCAACCTGTTCGAGATGTACGAGCGGATCTCCGGCGAGAACCCGTACGAGACGCCGATGCGCATCTATCCGGCCAGCCACTACACGATGGGCGGCCTGTGGGTGGACTACGAGCTGCAGACCACCATTCCCGGCCTGTACTGCGCCGGCGAGGCCAACTTCAGCGATCATGGCGCCAATCGCCTCGGCGCATCGGCGCTGATGCAGGGCCTGTCCGACGGCTACTTCGTGCTGCCGTACACCATCGGCAATGAGCTCGCACCCATGCTGAACAAGCCCGTCCCGGGCGCGGATCATCCCGCGTTCAAGCAGGCCGAGCAGGAGGCCGCCGACCGCTACAACGGCTACCTGAACATCAAGGGAACCCGCTCGCCCGACTTCTTCCATCGCGAGCTGGGGCGCATCATCTGGGACTACTGCGGTATGGAGCGCACCGAGCAGGGCCTGGAGAAGGCGCTGTCCGAGCTGCCCGGCCTGTACGACGAGTTCCAGAAGGACCTGCGCGTCACCGGCAACGGCGAGAGCACGAACCAGACCTTGGAAAAGGCAGGCCGGGTCGACGACTTCTTCCAGCTCGGCATGCTCATGTGCCGCGATGCACTCGAGCGCAACGAGAGCTGCGGCGGCCACTTCCGCGTCGAGTACCAGGACGACGAAGGTGAGGCCAAGCGCGACGACGAGAACTTCGCGCATGTTGCCGCCTGGGAGTGGACCGGCGACCCGATGCAGTCCATCCGCAACATCGAGCCGCTCCAATTCGAAGAAGTCCACCTCGCCACCCGGAGCTACAAGTGAGCGTCACCGAAACCCTCGTCAACAGTCCCATTGCGCACGGCAAGCACCTCACCAACATCACGCTGACGATCTGGCGCCAGGCAGGCCCTGATGCGCCCGGCAGGTTCGAGAGCTACAAGATCGACTCGATCAGCGACGAGGCATCGTTCCTGGAGATGCTCGACGTGCTCAACGAGAAGCTGATCAGCGAGAACCTCGAAGCCGTGACGTTCGATCACGACTGTCGTGAGGGCATCTGCGGCACGTGTTCGCTGATGATCGACGGCCAGGCGCACGGCCCGCAAAAGGGAACGGCCACGTGTCAGTTGCACATGCGCAAGTTCGAGAGTGGTGCAACGATCGTCATCGAACCGTGGCGGGCGACAGCGTTCCCGATCATCAAGGACCTGATGGTGGACCGCTCTGCGTTCGACCG
>JAYTSB010000169.1:0-3133 GCA_043745825.1 Actinomycetota bacterium
CACGGTTGGGCGCATCTCCGCCGGCACCACCAACAACGTCATCCCCGAGAACGCGCAGATCGAGGGCACCATCCGCGCCGTCAGCGAAGCCACCCGCAAGAAGGTGCACGCCGGCATCACGCGCGTGGCCGAGGGCATCGCCGCGGCCCACGACACCTCGGTCACCGTGGAGCTCACCTACGGCTACCCGGTGACGTCGAACCACAACGGCTTCGCCGCGTTTGCCACCGACGTGGCAGGCGACGTCATCGGAGCCGAGCGAGTGCTGCAGATGCCGCACCCCGTCATGGGCGCGGAGGACTTCAGCTACGTGCTCGAGGCAGTGCCCGGCTCGATGATGTTCCTCGGCGGCACCGACCCCAGCCACAACCTGGCAACGGCGGCGCCGAACCACAGCAACCGCGTCGTCTTCGACGAGGACGCAATGACCACCGGCATGGCGCTCTACACCGCCATGGCGATGCGTCACCTCGCTCCTGCCACCTGAGCCGGTCCGGCCGAGCCGGGCGGCTCAATCGACCACGAGCGAGCGCAGCGTCAACTCCGGCTCGTCGCTGAGCAGGCGCTGCAGGCGGTACACGTTCTCGAAGAGGGCGACGAGCGAGCCGTCGGAGCGCTGCAGGATGCGGATGCCACCGATCTGACGCAATCGGTCGGCGCTGGCCGCATCGGTGCCGCGGATGGCGTTGTAGGGCGATCCGGTGAGCTCGACGGGCGCGTTGAACTCGTTCTCGAGACGGTGGGCGAAGACTTCGAACTGCAGCTGGCCGACCGCCGCCAGCACGAGCGCCGCATCACCCATGTCGGGATCACGCAACACCTGCACCACGCCCTCTTCCTCCAACACCTCGATACCGCGACGGAACTGCTTGACCCGGCTCGTGTCACGCGGGCGGGCGTTGGTGAACAGCTCCGGGGCGAAGCGAGGGATGCCTGGAAACGTGACCGAGCCGTCCTCGTACAGCGTGTCGCCGAGCTGGAGGCCGGTGGCGTTGACGAGGCCGACGACATCACCCGGGAATGCTTCCTCCACAGTGCTGCGCTCGGCGCCGAACACCGTCGACGCGTACTTCGTGGCGAACGGCTTGCCCGTTCGCGCAACGGTCATCGTCATGCCTCGGTCGAAGCGGCCGCTGCAGATCCGCACGAACGCGATGCGGTCACGATGTGAGCGGTCCATGTTCGCCTGCACTTTGAACACGAACGCCGAACAGGGTGCGCTGAGGGCGCGGGGCACGCCCTCCACATCAGCGCGTGGCGGAGCCGCCGGGATGAGATCGACGATGGCGTCGAGCAGGGCGCGGATGCCGAAGTCGGTGAGCGCTGAGCCGACGAAGACCGGGGTCGACTCACCGGCGAGGAACGACTCCATGTCGAGGTCGGCACCGACCGCATCGAGCAGACCGCAACCGTCGATGGCCTTCTGCCAGAGCTTGCCCTCTTGCGATGCGGCTTGGTCGAACGACATCTCCTCCTCCGGCGCGATCGTGGCGCCTCGCGCCGTGCGCGTGAAGCGGATGAAAATGCCGCGCTGGCGATCGATGACACCCCGGAAGTCTCCGGCATCGCCAACGGGCCAGGTGACCGGCGTGGGCCGGAGGTTGATCTTGGTCTCGATCTCGTCGAGCAGCTCCAGCGGGTCGCGCACCGGGCGGTCGAACTTGTTGAGGAACGTGAGCACCGGCAGGTTGCGGGCCCGGCAGACCTCGAACAGCTTGAGCGTCTGCGGCTCGATGCCCTTGGCCGAGTCCAGCACCATCACGACAGCGTCGACGGCGGCGAGCACGCGATAGGTGTCCTCGCTGAAGTCACGGTGGCCGGGGGTGTCGAGCAGGTTGATCACGCAGTCGCGGTACTCGAACTGCATCACCGCCGAGGTGATGGAGATGCCGCGCTTCTGCTCCAACTCCATCCAGTCGCTGGTTGCAGCGCGCTGGCCGCCCTTGCCCTTCACCGAGCCGGCCTCCACGAGCGCGCCGGCGTAGAGCAGGAACTTCTCGGTCAGGGTGGTCTTGCCTGCGTCGGGGTGGGAGATGATCGCGAAGGTGCGGCGTCTGGCCGCCTCTTGGACCGGATCTCCGCTCTGGACGGTGCTCACAGCAGGACCTCCCCGTGGACGATGTCGATGATCTGTACGGGCTCGTCGATCACCCAGCGTGCACCACAGCGGTGCAGTTCGTCGCCCTGCGAGTAGCCCCACCGGACACCGATGCAATCGATGCCGTGCTCGGCTGCGCCCTCGACGTCGTGGTAACGGTCGCCGATCATCACCGGGCGGGTGTCGCCGAGTTGCTCCAGCACGTACCGCAGCACGGCACTCTTGGTGGCCCGACTCATGTCGAAGGTGGCACCGCCGATGACCTCGAAGCGTGCGGTCAAACCGAAGTGCTCGAGGATCCGCCGCGCTGTCGGTTCCGGCTTCGACGTTGCGATGGCGAGACGGTAACCCTGCCGTCCGAGCTCGTCGAAGACCTCCGTCATGCCGGGATACACGGTGTTCTCGAACGCCCCGACATCCCAATAGTGGCCGCGATACAAGGTCATCAGGTGGGCGATCTCGTCCGGAGAGAACCCCTCGGCACGGAACGCCGTCTCCAACGGCGGACCGATAAAGCGCAGCAGATCGGCTGGCGGAGTGTATCCGGTGTGGGCGAAGGCGTGATCGAGTGACGCGACGATCCCGGGTGCGGAGTCGCACACGGTGCCGTCGAGGTCGAAGATCACGGTGTCAAAGGGTGAGGTCATGGTCATTTCAGCAGCAGGAACTGCAGCCTGCGGGACACGACCCACAAACCGGCGACGACATCGTAAGGAGAAAAGCGACGTGTCCGGCAATTCCCAGCCCGCCGCGCTGCGTGCCGTGTCACAGGCCATCCTCCACGACCAACGTCCAATGACCAACGTCCAATGACCAATGACCAATGACCAATGACCAACGTCCAATGAACGACGGCTCACCCACAACGGCTCACCACAACAAACGGGCAACGGCCATCGATCCGTATCCTCGAACCATGGACATCCGCCCGCTACGCCCAGAAGACCTGCCTGCGTGCGTCGAGCTGAACAACGGTGCGATACCTGCGGTCAGTGAAGCATCGGCCGTCAAGATGCAGGCCCTGGTCGACCAATC
>JAYTSB010000170.1:0-4978 GCA_043745825.1 Actinomycetota bacterium
CCTTCGGCGCCAACGCCGACGCGGCGCGCTACGCCGGCATGCACCCCGGACGGCTCACCATCGGCGCGATGTTCATGGCCGGCGCGTTCGCCGGTCTCGCCGGGGGCGGCGAGATCCTCGGCGGTGTCACCCAGGGCCATGCCACCACGGGCCTCGCCGGCAACGTGGGCTTCGACGCCATCGCCGTTGCCCTCCTCGGGCGATCGTCGCCCTGGGGAACTGCGGCCGCCGCTGTGCTGTTCGGGGCGTTGAAGGCGGGCGGCGACAAGATGCAGGTGGACACCGGCGTGCCGGTGGACCTCGTCCTCGTCATCCGCGCCCTGATCGTGGTGTTCGTGGCGGCGCCAGCGCTCACTCGACTGATCTGGCGACTGAAGAACGACGGCACCGAGGGCGGAACGCAACTGTTCCGTGGATGGGGATCATGAGCACGCCGACCGAGATCTACCACGATGCCCAGCAGGCCGTGGGCCGCTCGTTCGAGCAGCTCCGCCGAGCCCGCAATCTGGGCATCGTCTACCTGTTGATGGCGGGCATCGCCGCAGCGGCGTTCACCGGTCACGCCGGCTCCGCCACGTTCAACCTCGATGGCGGGCGCTCGTTCGGCGTTGCGGCCACCCCGCTTGCCTGGGTGGTGGCCGGCACGCTCGCGGTGCTGGGCGGCGTGCAACTGGCCCGCGGCCTCGGCCGTTGGCAGTCGGCCGCGCTCGCCGCCGCCGCCGCGGTGTTCCTGTTCAGCCTGCTCGCCTGGGCCGCAGCGCCGCGCAGCTTCGCCTTCGTCGGCATGCTCTCGCAGTCGATCACGTTCTCCACGCCGCTCATCTTCGGCGCCCTCGCCGGCATCATGTGCGAGCGCTCCGGGGTGGTGAACATCGCCATCGAGGGCATGCTCCTGAACGGTGCGTTCACGTCGGCACTCGTCGGCTCGGTTACCACGTTCTGGCTCGGTGTCGGCGCGGCGATGGTCACGAGCGCACTGTTTGCGTGGCTACTCGCTTGGCTGGCCATCCGCTTCAAGGTCGATCAAGTGATCGTCGGCTTCTTCATCAACTTCTTCGTCGCCGGCCTGACCGCGTTCCTCGACAACCGCATCCTCGGCCCCAACCCGGGGTACAACGGAGTCGACACGCTGAAACCGCTGAAGATCCCGTTGCTGAACAAGATCCCGGTCCTCGGGCCCGTGCTGTTCGAGCAGACCATCTTCGTGTACACCGCATTCGCACTCGTTGCCTTCCTGGCATGGGCCTTCCGCAGCACCCGCTGGGGCTTGCGCACCCGAGCTGTCGGCGAACATCCGAAGGCGGCTGACACCCTCGGGGTGAACGTCAATCGGATTCGCTACCGCAACGTGATCGCTGCCGGCGCGATCGCCGGATTCGGCGGCGCGTGGTTCACCGCAAACGTTGGTCGCTTCCGTGAGAACATCACCGACGGCCGAGGCTTCATCGCCCTCGCCGTGGTCATCGTCGGCCGGTGGAGCCCAGTGGGCGCGCTCAGTGGTGCGCTCGTGTTCGGTTTCTTCGATGCGCTGAAGACCAAGCTCGGCTTCTTGAAGACGGGCATCCCCAGTGAATTCATCGGCATGACGCCGTACGTCGCCACCATCATCGTGGTCGCCGGGTTCGCCGGGCGATCCCGTGCGCCGAAGGCCGCCGGTCAGCCCTACGAGAGCCAGTGATCAGCTGCGGGCGATCTCGCTGATCGCCTGCACCTCGATCCCACCCCGAGGGCGCTGGGTGAGCGTCACCCTGACGCTGAGCGGCCTGGCGCTGTGCATGACCTCGCCAGCGATCTCCGCCGCCAGTGCCTCGGCGAACACAGCGCGGTCGCGGAAGCCCCAGAGGTAGAGCTTCAAGCTCTTGCTCTCGATGCAGAACTCGTCGGGCACGTACTCGATCACCACATGAGACAGGTCGGGCTGCTCGGTCACCGGGCACATGCTGTTCAGCTCGTCGTTGGTGAAGCGGACCTGGGTCACGTTGGCCGGTGCCGGGAACACCTCCACATGGGCAACGGCGTGCCGAACGGTGCGCCCCAGGATCGTCAGCTGGCTCGTATCGGTCTGGGTCGGTTCCATGGGCGTACAGGCTACGGTGGGCGGTCATGGCACAGGTTCTGTCCGACCACCAGATCGCGCAGTATCACCGCGACGGTTTTCTCACGATCGAGGGCTTCGCCGGACCGGATGCGTGCGCCGCGCTCCGCGACCGGGCCGTCGACATCGTCGAGGCGTTCGAACCCGGTGAGCACCGCTCCGTGTTCACCACCAAGGAGCAGGACCGGGTCAGCGACGCCGAATTCCTCGATTCCGCAAACACCACATGGTGCTTCTTCGAAGAGGAGGCGTTCGCTCCCGATGGCTCGCTCCGTCAGGACAAGATCCTGTCGATCAACAAGATCGGCCACGCAATGCACGATGTCGACGACGTGTTCCAGGCGTTCACCGACCCTCGGCTGACCAACATCGGCGACCTTGCCGGTGTCGCCGCAGACATCGGGATGGCCGATGCGCTCGCGCTGCAGAGCATGTACATCTTCAAACAGCCGCGCATCGGCGGCGAGGTCGGCTGTCATCAGGACGCCACGTTCCTGTACACGAGTCCCGTCACCGTCACCGGCTTCTGGTTCGCGATCGAAGACGCCCGCCTGGACAACGGGTGCCTCTGGGCTGCGCCGGGCGGCCATCACACGAGCTTGCGCAAGGTGTTCAAGCGGCGCGGCGCTTCCAACGACGCCGTCGGTACCGAGTTCGAGATCCTCGACCCAACGCCACCGCCGGCGCCGGCCGACCTCGTGCCGCTCGAGGTTCCTGCTGGCACGCTGGTGGTGCTGCACGGCCTGCTGCCCCACTGGAGCGACATCAACCGATCGGCCACGAGCCGGCACGCGTACTCGCTGCACTGCATCTCCGCCGCGGCCGACTACCCTCGGTGGAACTGGCTGCAACGATCACCCGAGCTCCCTCTGCGACGCCTCGACAGGCAGGCAGCGTGATCCAGGACCTCATTGACCGAGCACCGAAGGCACTGCTGCACGACCACCTCGACGGAGGCCTGCGCGCCGAGACGGTGATCGAGCTCGCCGACCAATACGGCTACGCCGCGCTGCCCTCGCACGATCCCGGAGAGCTGAAGAGCTGGTTCAATCGCGGCGCCAAGCGCAACGACCTCGTGCTGTACCTGGAGACGTTCGCGCACACGTGCGGCGTGATGCAGCACCGCGACGCCATCGAGCGTGTGGCCTACGAGTGCGCCGTCGACCTCGCCGCCGACGGCGTGGTGTATGCCGAGGTCCGCTTCGCGCCGGAGCTGCACACCGAGGCCGGACTCACCCTCGACGAGGTGGTCGAGGCGGTCATCGACGGCTTCGCTCGCGGTGCCTCGGGTACGGATCTCACCATCTACGCAATCCTCTCGGCGATGCGCACCCAGGCCCGCTCGCTGGCCATCGCCGAGCTCGCCGTGCGCTGGCGGGACCGCGGTGTGGTGGGCTTCGACATCGCCGGCGCCGAGGCCGGCTACCCGCCCACGCGCCACCTCGACGCGTTCCAATATGTGCAGCGCGAGAACTTCCACGCAACGATCCACGCCGGTGAGGCGTTCGGACTGCCGTCGATCTGGGAGGCCGTGCAGTGGTGCGGGGGCGAGCGCCTCGGCCACGGGGTGCGGATCATCGACGACATCACCGGCAGAGCCGGCGACGAGACCCTCGGCCGGCTCGCCGCGTACGTTCGCGACCGCCGCATCCCGCTGGAGCTGTGCCCGACGTCCAACGTCGGCACCGGCGTCTGCGCGTCCATCGCCGACCACCCCATCGGCATGCTGCGTCGGCTCCGCTTCCGCGTCACGGTCAACACCGACAACCGGTTGATGAGCGACACGTCGATGAGCAAGGAGATGATCCAATTGAACGAGGCGTTCGGGTGGGGGCTCGACGACTTCGAGTGGCTGACCATCAACGCGATGAAGAGCGCGTTCGCCCCGTTCCCCGAGCGCCTGCGCATCATCAACGGCCTCGTCAAGCCGCGCTACGCGCTGCTGCGCGCGGACCAGACCCTCGGCGCCTGACGCTCTTCGCGGCCTCTCGGTGAACCTGCCAAGATGGCCCGATGCCCGTCGTCATCAACCTCGTCGAACATCCCCTGGCCGCGGCCTCGCTGACCAAGGTCCGTGACGCCGTCACCCCGAATGCGGTATTTCGCCAAGAGTTGGAGCGCATCGGGACGTTGCTGCTCGTGGAGGCCACCCGGTCGCTGGAGACCCACGAGGTATCCGTCCAGACGCCCGTGGCGATGACCATCGGGCGGATCCTCACCAACCAGCCGGTCGTGGTACCGGTGCTGCGCGCCGGGCTGGGTTTCCTGCACGCAGCACAGGTTCTGCTGCCGGCGGCCGACGTCGGCTTCGTCGGCATCAGTCGTGACGAGGAGACCTTCGAGCCCAAGCCGTACGTGAACAAGCTGCCCGAGTCGTTCGAGAACCGGGTCTGCATCGTCCTCGACCCCATGCTGGCCACCGGCGGTTCGCTGGCGCACACCTGCCGCCTGCTCGTGCAGGCCGGGGCCAGCGGACCCATCATCGTGGTCTGCGCGCTCGCCGCTCCGGAAGGCCTCCGGTTCCTGCAGGACGAAACCGACCTCGACCTGGTGATCTACACCGCCTCGATCGACGAACGGCTCAATGAGCACGCGTTCATCGTCCCCGGCCTCGGCGACGCCGGCGACCGCCAATTCGGCGCCGCCTAAACCCCGCCCCTCCCCCACCCCGCCCCACCCCCACCCCGCCCCTCCCCAGTTCTGCGCAGGCGTTTGCCCTCCATAGGGCACTTTGACCTGCAAACTGTTGCAAGCGCGGCGCCATCTTCCGTTTCTGGGCGAGTCAAAGCACCCAGTCGGGACATGATCCTCGAGCCGCCAATCCTGCACCTGTTCGGACGCCAGCACGGCGTCGCCTCCCACCTGCAACTCCGTGAGCACCTG
>JAYTSB010000171.1:0-6957 GCA_043745825.1 Actinomycetota bacterium
CGGGCACGGGGCGACGCTTCGGGTTCCCGAACACCACATTCCTCCGCTACGGCGGTGGCGGCAAGTTCGACTACGAGGGCGACTACTACAACCCTGCCGACGCCGAACGAGTCTTCGGCGATTGGCTGCGCGCCGGCGGTCGGAAGAGCACGCCACAGGACCCGAGTTTGCGTGGCATCGACGACTGGGCGCGGGTCGTGCCGGTTCCGTCCTTTCCGCGCGAGGAGGTCGAGGCCGAGTTCGAGGCCTATCGACGGCGGGGCGAACTCGCCGTGCGGACCGGGGACTGGAACCAGTGGGCCGATCAGTTCACCAGTGACGCGCGCTATCGGGAGCATCACTACGGCACGTTCAATGGCCAGGACGAGATCCGCGCGTGGATCACCTCGGTGATGCAGCCGTTCCCGACGATGACCTTCCCGGTCACGTGGTCCACCGTCAACGGGAATCGCGTGAACGCGTTGATTTCCAACATCCTCCCGGCCCCGGTGGGCGACGACGGCTACTACGGCTTCGACGTTCACACGATCCTGCACTACGCCGGCAATGGCATGTGGAGCTACGAGGAAGATCTCTACTCGCCGGCGGAGGCAGGCGCCGTCGTGAAGCGGTGGCTCGCCGCCGGCGGGACGATGGGCTGACGCCCCGGTGGCAGCGGCGAAGCAACCAGCAGTTGACATCGCTGTGGGGGAGCGGATCGTGCGCGTCACCAATCCGGACCGGGTCTATTTTCCGCAGATCGGTGCGACGAAGCTCGACGTCGTTCACTACTACCTGAGCGTGGGCGACGGCATCGTCAACGCACTGCGTGAGCGACCGTGCATGTTGCACCGGTATCCCACCGGTGTCGACGGCGAGAAGGTCCACCAGAAGCGCGTGCCCGCCGGGGCACCACCGTGGCTCGGAACCGTGCGGCTGCACTTTCCGCGCTACGGCCAGCATGCCGACGAACTGTGTGTCACGGAGCTGGCTGAGGTGATCTGGGCTGCGCAGATGTCCACCGTCGAGTTCCATCCGTGGAACTCGCGGCGGGCGGACACCGAGCAGCCCGACGAGTGGCGGATCGATCTCGACCCGATGCCAGATTGCCCATTCTCCAGGGTGCGTCGAGTTGCACACGTGGTACACGAGGTGCTCGACGAGCTCGGTGCGGTCGGCTGGCCGAAGACCTCGGGCGGGGCGGGCATTCATGTGTACGTCCGCATCCCGCCGAGCCACGGGTTCACGGACGTGCGCCGTGCCGCGCTCGCGTTCGCGCGCGAGATCGAGCGCCGAGCGCCCGCCGACGTCACCACCACCTGGTGGCGCAAGGATCGTGATCCGGCTGCCGTCTTCATCGACTACAACCAGAATGCCCGTGACCACACGATGGCGGCGGCCTATTCCCTCCGTGGCGTCCCGAACGCCCGCGTGTCGGCACCGATCTGTTGGGAGGAGATCGACGACGTGGACCCGGATGCACTGACAATGAGCACAGTGCCGCAGCGCTTCGCCGAACTCGGTGACTTGCATGCCGGCATCGATGCCGAAGTGTTCCTGATCGACCGACTGCTGGAGTGGGCCGACCGCGACGAGGCCGCTGGCGTGGCGGATCCTGGCGACGACGCCGTTGGGTGACTGCGAACGAGATCGCGCCGTGCCTACCGCATAGGATCCTTTCGTGGTCAGCATGCTCGAGCTCGTCGACGATTTGCCGGAGGTGGAGCTCGGTCTGGGCGACGTGCTCTGCGCGCAGGGCGAGCGCAGCGGCTCGATCTGGATCCTGGTCGACGGTGCGCTGTCGGTGACCAAGGGCGGGATCGAGATCAACCGGATCGAGCGTCCAGGCGCCACCATCGGCGAGGTCGCCGTGCTGCTCGGCATCGGCAACTCGGCAACGGTCACGGCCAGCACGCCGTGTCGCTTGCGGGTGGCCACCGACGGCACGGCCCTGCTGGAGAGCAGCCCGCTGATCACCACGCGGGTTGCGGCCGGCCTGGCCGAGCGGCTCGACTTCGTCTCCACCTATCTCGCTGATCTGAAGCACCAGTACGGCGATGCACCGGGACTGGCCATGGTGGGCGCCGTACTGGACCAGCTGGCGTCGCGCCAAGGCCCGCCGGTGCGGCCGGGTTCGGCCCGCGACCCCGATCCGGAATACTGAACGCTGCCGCCCACCTGTGGCGGCTCAGAACACGGTGCGTGCCGCAGCGGCGGCGTCGTCCAGCCCCTGCTGTTCCCAACCCATCATGGACACCCACAGCGCGGTACGTTCATCGAGGTCGATCTCCACGCGGGCTGGGACCTTGCCGATCTGCCGCCCGGCATTGAAGACCCACGTTGTGCCGATCCGATCGGCCCACCCGCCCGCCGGTGTGAACGGCGACTGGTGCACGTGACCGGTCAGTACGAGATCGGGCTGGTGCTCGTGGATCCATTCGGCCAGCTCGGCATCACCGTAGTGCCGTCGCCCGGTCCAGGAGGTGGGTGAGTCTGTGGGCGGCCAGTGGTAGATCCACACCCATCGCTGCGGTCGGCGGGCAGCGTCTGCGGCGAGTTGCTCGGCGACGGCCGCCTTGCCGATGTCCCCGTCCCACCATGGGCAGACGGTGATCAGGGTGTCGCCAATCATCGAGGACTCGCCATCGACCAGCACATTCGGCGCACGGAGGTGCTCGATCCACAGCGCAGACTGCTCCCCGGCGGCGTCCGGGCCGGTGAGGTCGTGGTTGCCCGAGCTCACCACCACAGGACAGATCGCCCGGATCAGCTCGACGTAGCGTTCGATCACCACGCACTGGGCTGCGAGCGGCACCGTGCCGGCGATGTCGAGGCGATCGCCGGCGATCACCACGAGGTCGAATTCCGCTGCAGCGCCGACCACCCAGTCGAGCTGGGGGAGCGTGTAGTGCAGATCGGCGACGAGGAGGATGCGCATGCGTCGGTCAACCGGGAGCCGTCAGTGGCTGGTTTCGCAAGCGGGTGGCGGAACCATCGTCTTGGCAAGCGCCTCGAGCAGCGCTTTCACGGAAGGGACCTCATGTGTGCCGCCGCATGCCTGATGCATGGGCCGGAGAGTAGCGGGCGAGTGTGCCGCCGCGCACTGCGGTGCGTGAAGGTGGGCGTGGTGTTACTCTCCAGCCGTGCAGGTGCACTTCTGTGGGGTCCGTGGATCCTCTCCAGCCCCAGGGTCCGAGTTCGCCCGCGTCGGTGGTCACACCTCGTGCGTGGCGATTGCCCACGACGGTCAGCCACCCAGGCTCCTGCTCGACGGCGGCACCGGTCTGCGCAATGTCACGGCGCTGCTGGGTGGGGCCTCGTTTGTTGGCACCCTCCTGCTGGGACACCTTCACTGGGACCACGTGATGGGCATTCCGTTCTTCAGCGGCGCCGACCGGCCCGATGCGCGTGTCGACGTGATGCTGCCCGAACAGGGCATCACACCCGACGAGCTGATTGCCCGGTTGATGGCACCACCGCTGTTCCCCATCACGCCGAAGGACCTGCGCGGCAACTGGACCTTTTCCACCTACGAGTCGGGATCATTCGACGTCGAGGGTTTCACCGTGCTCGCTCGTGACATCCCCCACAAGGGTGGGCGAACGATGGGCCTGCGCGTCACCGACGGCGTGTCGACCGTGGCTTATCTTTCCGACCACTCGCCTCACGATCTGGGTCCCG
The DNA here is from genome assembly GCA_043745825.1 of Actinomycetota bacterium. Lineage (GTDB taxonomy): Bacteria > Actinomycetota > Acidimicrobiia > Acidimicrobiales > Ilumatobacteraceae > WLMZ01. The sequence continues at coordinate 3,661 of JAYTSB010000171.1, forward strand.
GCGAGGACGGTTTCGGCGCGCTGCACCCGGCTGCGGTGGAGCTCGCTCAAGACGCCGATCTGCTGATCCACGATGCTCAGTACACCGCCGCAGAGCTACCCGCGCGCGTCGACTGGGGCCATGCCGCTGCACCGTATTGCGTGACGCTGGCGCAGCACTGCAACGTGCGCCGCGTCGTGATGTACCACCACGACCCGAACCGCACCGATGACCAGGTCGTCGCCCTGCACGCCCAGATCTGCACGAGCGCTGACGGCGGCGACAGCGGTGACAGCGGCGACAGCGGCGACAGCGGACCCTCGGTCGAAATCGCGTCCGAAGGCCTCCTGGTGCAGCTCTGACCGTCCCGCTCTGACCGTCCCGCGCTGAACGGCGTGCTTCAGCGGGTGCGTGGTGCGATTTCGGTGCCGTCGGCTCGGTAGTAGTGCCAGCCGGTTTCGTCGCGTTTGCAGGTGACCCGGTGGACGTGTTTGTCTCGGTTGTGGGTTCCGCACAGGGGTCCGCCGTTGTCGGGGTCGGTGAGTCCATTGAGGGTCCATGGGTTGAGGTGATCGATCTGGATCGACGAACCACGGATGTTGCATCCATTGCGGGTACATCGGTCGCCCATCAACAACACGGCCTGGCGGGCGGCGCCGACGAACAGTCGTGACTTCCTGCCGAGTTTGATCGGTACCCCGTTCGGATCCGACACGATGTATTGCACCCGACCGATCAACGCCGCGACCGCAGCCGTGATCGGGTCCACCGGGGCCCCGGATGCGGTCTCGCACAGGCGGAGCCGTTCGCTGGGTTCATCGAGAGTGGGTTGCCCGAACAGGGCGCGGATCCCGTTGTTGAGCACGTGCTGGGTGGCGTGAATGACCACCAACGGCAACCGTTCCGTGGTCTCGTTCGTCCCGGCGGCCTTCAACAGCGCCGCATGCAACGCGTCGTAACGGCGATGCGCCGCCGTGCGAGCCAACGGCACATCGTCGGCGTTGTCGCCGTGGACGGCGGCGCGTTCGGCGACATCGGTCAAATATTCGGCCTCGGCGTGCTCATCGAGGATCTCCTCGAAGACTGCACCGGATTCGGCGTCACCGCGCACGGTCATCACGAACCCTGCGCCGCGTTTGCGGATCGTGATCCCCCGCCGGGCCCGCGCTTCGACATGATCCCGGTGGGTGCCGTCCGGGTCGGCGTGAGCTTGCCAGCGTTGACAGACCTGCACGAACTCCAGATACTCCAACGCGGCAGCATGCCGGGTGAGCAACTCATCCGAGTCGGGGAGTTGCGGCCGGCACCGCGGGTTGGCCCACAGTCTGGTCAGGCAACGCAACTGGTCCTCACCCACGTCCCCGGCCGCGAATGCCGCCGCCAAATGCGGCATTGCTGCCAACAGGCGGGCCCGGGCCACCAACGCCGCCGCGGTGCGCCGATCGGCGTTGCCGACCGCGGCCAGCCAGGCGGCCGGGCTGCGATGACCATCCAACGCGTACGAGTCCGTCCGCAAACACGCCGCCGTCAACTCCGCTTGCACCGCCCCCAACCGACGCCGCAGACGTTCCACATCCATCCACGCCAGATCACGCTGCGCTCCCGGCCAGAACCCGAACCGGTCCACATCGACCGACAACGCCGCCGCAACCTCACCGGCCAGCCTGCCGACACCAACATCAAGATCTGCATCGACATCCACGCGCACCACCCCCAAACGCTCGCAACACGACAACAACGAGGACCGGAAAACCAGTCGAAACGATCGGGGAAGATCTACGACTCACCCTACGCCGGGGGTGTTACAGAGTTTCCGGAGGCAGAGCCGACGTGAGAAATGCGGTGTCCTCTAGTGCTCTGACCACAAAGGTTCGCGCGGGTTAGTTAGGCAGCTCGGGGTCGGCCCCAGCGTTGTTGTTTCTCGGCTCTGACTCGGGCTCGTTCGCGGCGTTGGGCAGCGAGCAGGTCGGGGTGGCGGGCGTCGGCGTTACGCCAACGCAGGTGAGCGTGGAGACGGCGGGTGAGCACGACATGGTTGGGATGGTTGGAGTTGTTCAGCACGAAGTCGCGTAGCGGCCCGAAGTGCGCCTCGATCGGGTTCGCCCACGAGCTGTAGGTCGGCGTGAAACACAACTCGACCCTGTTCGCGACTGCCCACTCGCGGATCTTGATCCCTTTGTGGGCGGACAGGTTGTCGAGAATCACATGGACCCAATCATCATCGGGTCGGGCATCGCGGATTGTCTTCAACGCAGCGAGGACGTTGCCCGCAGATTTCTGTTTGCGGACCACACCCCACATGGTGTCGTCACCAACCGAGTAGCAGCCGTGGAACTGTCTCACCCCGTGGAGCTTGTGATAGTTCGCCGGCACCCGCTGCGGGTGCGATGCCGGCGACCACGACGACCCGCCGACCGGGCGGATCGTCAACGGCCCGAACTCATCGAACGCGAAACAACGATCCGGCCTGGTGTTCGTGACGTGCTCGATCCGGTCCAACTTGGCATCACGGTCGGGATCGTTCGATTCCTTCCACGTCTTGGTCCGCTGGAATGTGATGTCGTGTTCGTTCAGGATTTGGCGGCATCGTTCCCGCCCGACCGTCACGACCCGCTGCTTGTTATCAGCGAGGAACTGGACCAACTTGCGGATCGACCAGCGCGTGAACGGCTGACCCAAGGCTTCTGGACGTGTCTTGGCCGTCGCGACGATGAACGCGACATCGTCAGTCGTGATCTGGCGGGGACGGCCACCCGCCCACTGAGGGTCCAACGATCGCATCCCCAACTCGTTGAACCGGTGGATCATCTCGCGCACCCGGTCCTCTGAGGTCGCCACCAAGCGTGCGATCACCGGGACCGTGTTGCCACCTGCGGAGGCCTGCACGACAAGCGCACGGCGCCACTTCACGATCGACTTGTCCGTTCCACCGCCCCCACGTCTCACGATCCGTTGGACCTGACGACCCTCTTCATCCGTGAGGCGGCGGACCCGCACCGGTTCTGTCATCCCACCAGGAAAACACACCCGCAAGATCAAGTGGTGGACGCGCACCCACCAACGATCATGGTCAGGGCACTAGCTCGTGTGCCCGCCGTCGGTCAGACTCCGAACGAAAGCGAGCGCGCGCTGTTCGGCACCGCGACTTTCCTTTGCGGCGAACAGCGACGCAGCAGTCGTCGCTGCCTCCAGTGCGGCGGCGATGTCGCCCTGTCGGGCAACCACGTCAGCGAGATCGAGCAGCGCTTCGCCTTGCGCGTTCGGGCCGTCGGTGGTGAAGGCCAAGTCGCGGACCTCGTTGGCCAGGGACAATGCCGT
>JAYTSB010000172.1:0-4715 GCA_043745825.1 Actinomycetota bacterium
CGGGCGTTGCTGGAGCGCGACGAGTTGAACGGGGCCGAGGTACATCGCATCGTCGCCGACAGCCGGCGCTCAACCGCAGCCTGAGGTTGCTGCTCGGCCCCGAGACCACTCAGCCGGTGCGCTTGGGCACCACCACCACGGTGCCATCCGGCTCGTGGTGCACCACCACGCTCACCCCGTAGAACTCGGCCAGCGTCTCGGCGCGCAGCACGTGCGCAGCGGTGCCCTCCACCACCAGATGACCCTCGTGCAACAGTGCCAACCGGTCTGCGTACAAACCGGCCAGGGTGAGATCGTGCATCGCCGAGATCACGGTGAGACCGTGCTCGTGACGCAGCCGATCCACGAGCTCCAGCGCCTGCTGCTGATGGCCGATGTCGAGTGCGCTCGTCGGCTCGTCGAGCAGCAGGATCGGTGCCTCCTGGGCCAGAGCCCTGGCGATCACCAGGCGCTGCTGCTCGCCGCCGCTCAACGAGCCGAGGACTCGGTCGGCAAAGGCGCCCAGGTCGAGCCGCTCGAGGACGTTGCCCACCATCGCCCGGTCGTGTGCGGATTCGGCGCCGAAGTAGCTGACGTAGGGGTTGCGGCCGAGCAGCACGTAGTCGAACGCAGACATCTCCGGGGGCAGCGACGGCGTTTGCGGCACATACGCCACCAGTTCGGCGCGCCGCCGTGGTGAGCGCAGGCGCAACGGTGCGCCGTCCACACTGATCTGTCCGGTGTGCTTGGCGAGGCCGCACACGGCGCGCAGGATCGATGACTTGCCGGCCCCGTTCGGACCGATCAGGCATAACCACTCCCCCGGCCCGACGGTGTCGGTGAAGTGGTGCACCACGTCGCGCCTGCCGTAGCTGACGGTGATGTCGGCAAGTGCGAGCGAACTCACTGGGCCAACCGCCGGCGCATCAGCACGACGATGAAGAACGGCGCTCCCAAGAAGGCGGTCACCACACCGATTGGCGTCTCCGAACCGTGGCTGAGGATGCGTCCGGGAATGTCGGTGAGCACGAGGAACGCTGCGCCGAGCACGATGGTGAGCGGCAGCAGGCGTCGGTAGCTCGCGCCGGCCATCATCCGCACCGCGTGCGGAACGACGATGCCGACGAAGCCGATCAACCCGCTGACCGAGACCGCAGCGGCCGTGCCGAGCGTGGCCGCAATGACCACGACCAGGCGCACCCGGCCGACCTGCATGCCGAGCGACGACGCCTCGTCATCACCGACACGCAGCACGTCGAGCTGGCGACGGTGCACGAGCAGGACCACGCAGCTCACCACGATGTACGGCGTCACCAACTTCACGTCGCGCCAGGTGGCGGTGCTGAGCCGACCGAGAATCCAGCTGTAGACCTCACGGATCACGTCGTTGTTTCGGTAGAGCACGAAGGTCTGGATGGCCGACGCCAACGAGGTGATGGCAACACCTGCGAGCACGAGCGTGAGCGACGAACGCGACGAGCCGAACGCGGAACCGATCACGTAGGTCACGAACACCGCCGTCAGCCCGCCGATGAACGAGGCCAGCGGCAGAGGATCGATCAACCAGCCACGCGTGCTCGCGCGACCCACGACGAAGACGATGGTTGCGCCGAGGCCCGAGCCCGCGGCCACACCAAGCAGGTACGGATCTGCCAGTGGGTTGCGGAACGCACCCTGGTAGCTGGCGCCCGCCACGGACAGCATCGCACCGACGAGCGCCGCGAGCACCACGCGCGGCATCCGCACCGTCCAGATCAAGTGCCAGTTGGCACCGGAGATCCGGCCCGCCGGCCCGATGTAGGCGCCGAGCACGAGCGCGGCCAGGAGCACCACGATCGACACCGGGAGCCACCACCGGCCGCGGCGGGACAGCGGCGACGCGGATGCCTGCACGATGGGATCAGCCCGCCGGGGCGGCGACGACAGCGTTCACGGCATCGACCACGGCCCGAAGGTAGTCGACGACGCGAGGTCCCCACCGCGACGCGATGTCATCGTCCATCGGGATCACGCCGCCGTTCTTCACCGCTGCGATACCGGCCCAGCCGTCGCGAGCGGCAACGGTCTGTGGTGTCTCGCCGCAGCACTTGGTGTCGGCGAGGAAGATGAGCTGCGGGTCGGCGGACACGATGTACTCAGAGTTCAGCTGCGGGTAGTCCGAGTCTGCCTCGGCGCCGTCGGCGATGTTGGTCAGCCCGGCGAGTGCGTAGATCTGGCCGATGAACGTGTTCGACGTGACGGAGAAGTAGGTGTTGTCCAACTCGTGGTAGTAGGTGATTGCCTGCTCCGTGTCGGGGAGGTCGGCGATGATCGCGGTGATGTCACCCTGCATCGCGGCCACCAGTTCAGCGGCGTCGGCAACGTGACCCGTGAGCACGCCGAGCTGTTCCATCTCGGTGTACACCTCGTCGAGCGTGCTCGCGGCCGGCCCGACCCACACGGGGATGTGCAGCGCCTTGAGCTGCGTGGCGACGCCGTCGTCGTCACCGGACAGCACCACGAGGTCCGGCTTGTAGCCGGCGATTGCCTCGACGTTGGGCGTGTAGCCGGACAGGTCCGTCTTCACCGCTGCAGCCTCGGCAGGGAAGTTGGACTGGTCGTCGACGGCCACGACCTGCGGGCCGGCGCCGATCGCGAACAGCGTCTCGGTGTGGGTGGGGGCCAGCGAGACGATGCGCACCGGCGCCGTTTCGGGGGCCGCGATGTCGGAGCCCGAGGTGGCACCCCCTGAGTCGGACGTCCCCGAGTCGGACGTCCCCGAGTCGGACGTCACGGTGTCGGCCGACGTGGTGTCCGGCGTAGCGCTCGCGGGCGACGCCGTGTCCGGTGCGGGCGATGCGCTGACGCTGGCGGGCGGGGTGGTGCCCGCCGACTTCGAGTCGCTGCCGCACGCCGTGACCGTGAGGATGGCTGCGCTGCACATGGCAGCCGCCTTGATGAACTTGAACATGGTGAAATCCTCCAAAGGCTTGGAGGACAAGAAGAGATTCGAAACGGGGCCGGGCCCCACCTGAACCACCCTTGCCTCGAGGGTTGTTTGGTCGATCACAGGCCAGGCGACCGGACTCGTCTGCTCGAAGGCAGCATCACCGTTGCGGGACAGCGCCGGGATTTCACCGGCTTCGCTGGGTCTGCGTCGCCCGGCGAGCCGGGCAGGGCGCAAGCTAGCAGGCCGTGCCTAGACTTCCCAGTCCATGAGTGACGCACCCGCACCGCCAACCGCCGACAGCGACGAGCCGCCGATCGAGGATCCTCGCCCCGACGGTCTCCGCTCGGCGAAGTCGCTGCTCGTTGTGAACACCGGCAACGGCAAGGGCAAGAGCTCGGCGGCCTTCGGCGTGATGGTGCGCGGCGTGGCCCGCGGCTGGAAGGTGGCCGTGCTGCAGTTCATCAAGAGCGGCGACTGGAAGGTGGGCGAGGAGGCCGTCGGCCGGCAGCTCGGCGTGGAGTGGCAGGCGCTCGGCCACGGGTTCACGTGGGACTCGGACAACCTCGACCACGACAAGGAACTGGCCAGGCAGAGTTGGACGACGGCTCGCACCGTGGTGGAGTCAGGCGACTACGACCTCGTCATCCTCGACGAGTTGACGTACCTGCTGAACTGGTCGTGGATCGACGCGGACGAGGTGATCGCCGCGTTACGCGATCGTCCGGCGCACGTGAACGTGGTGGTCACCGGTCGCGATGCCAGCCCGGCCTTGCAAGACATCGCGGACACCGTCACGGAGATGCGCGAGGTCAAGCACGCGTACAACTCGGGCATCCGCGCCAAGCGCGGCATCGACTACTGACCGGCTGGCGCACTCCGCCGATGAACCAGCTCACTCTGCTCGTCGGCGGCGCGCGATCTGGCAAGAGCGACCTCGCCGTGCAGATTGGCCTCCGGCACAAAGATCCGGGGGCCATCACGTTCGTGGCCACTGCGCAACGCTTCGATGATGACATGTCGGCACGGATCGACCGCCATCGGGCAGAGCGGCCGGAGTGGCCAACGGTGGAGGCGCCGGTGGAGCTGCGGCGGGTGCTCACCGAGACGCCGACCGATCACCTCGTGATCATCGACTGCCTCACGCTATGGGTCTCCAACCTGATGCTGGAGCAGTGGCCGGACGATGCCGTACGCGAGTACTCGGCGGCCACTGCCGCAGTGGCTGCGGCACGTCCTGGGCCCACCGTGGTGGTGTCCAACGAGGTCGGCCTCGGCATCCATCCGGGCAACGAGCTCGGGCGCCAGTACCGTGACCTCCTCGGGCGGGTCAACCGTCAGTGGGCCGACGTCGCCCACCGAACGCTGTTCCTCGTAGCTGGGCGAGCCCTGCCGCTGCACGACCCCTGGGAGCTTCTCTCGTGACCACCTCCGCCGCCCCGCCGAACTCCGCCGACATCTGGTTGCGCGACGCGATCGCGAACCTGCCCGAACGCGACGAGGCTGCGCACGACGCGGTCACCGAGCGGGCAGCAAACATCCTCCGTCCGGCCGGTGCACTTGCACGCCTGGACGAGGTCGCTGCCTGGGCGGCGAGCTGGCAGCGCACACCGCATCCGGCGGTGAAGCGGCCCGCCGCGCTGATCTTCGCCGCCGACCACGGTGTCACTGTGGCCGGCGTCAGCAAGTACCCGACCGACGTGACCGCCGCAATGCTGGCAGCGTACCGCGCCGGCAAGAGCACGATCAACGCGTTCGCCGCCGTGGCGGGCGCTTCGGTCGATGCCATCGACGTCGGCGTTGGCCGGCC
>JAYTSB010000173.1:0-6191 GCA_043745825.1 Actinomycetota bacterium
GTGGCAACGCCGCTCAGCGTGGTGCTGACCGAGCTGTTGCAGAACGCCGTCGACCACGGCTTCCCGGAAGGCAGCGACGGCGGCACCGTGGTGGTTCAGCTCGCCAACGACGGCCTGGAGCTGCGCGTGCGCGTGCTCAACAACGGTCGGGCGCTGGAGCCAGACTTCGACCTCAACAAGGCCACCGGTCTGGGTCTGTCCATTGTGCGCACCCTGGTCACCACCGAGCTCGCCGGTTCACTCACGATGCGCCCGGGCGCAGCCGAGGACTTCATCGCCGCCGACCTGCCCGAACCGCCGCAGCAGGCGGGCACCGTCGTCGATCTACGCGTACCGTTGGACGACACCTGATCAGAGTTCAGCCGGCGATGCCTGCTTTGGAGCGTGCGACCTGGGCACGGCGCATGACACGGCGCTCCTCTTCGGAGGTGCCGCCCCAGATTCCCGAGTCCTGATTGGTCTCGAGTGCGAATTCCAAGCATGCAGTGCTCACAGGACACTCACCACAGACTTCCTTGGCGCGTGAGATCTGGGTGAGCGCGTGTCCCGTGGTTCCGATCGGGAAGAACAGATCCGGATCCGTGTCTCGGCAGATGGACTGACTGCGCCAGGAGTAATCGGCGTGGGCAAGCGTGAGGCTTGACGCGAGAATCGACACGTCGGGTTCTCCTCAGGGTAGGAACCAAATGGTGGGGGACCATCGCTCCGCGACGGCCCAGCGGCCATGTTTCGCGGGGGTGTTGTGAGCGACGTGGGTACGGTACGTTGGCGCTGGGGCCTTGACAAGGGCGAAGTTTCAGGAATGTGTCTCAATGGCAAACATTTGATGTCACCCATCACGGAAACAGATGGCTCGGCGTCGGGCCGATGCACCCACGAGGCAGGAGCAAAGAAGATGTCGCACCAGGTCATCGCCCATCGTGGCGCCTCCCGAGCCGAGCGTGAGAACACGATCGACGCGTTCCGGCGTGCCGGGCAGATGGGGGCCCACGCCGTCGAGCTCGACGTGCGCCGCACGCTCGATGACGCCCTCGTCGTGCACCACGACCCGCGGTTGGCCGACGGTCGCGTGATCCGCGAGACCGCTGCGATGGACTTGCCCGACCACCTCCCCACCATCGAGGCAGCGCTCGATGCGTGCGCAGGGATGTGGGTGAACCTGGAGATCAAGAACGACGAGACCGAGCCGGACTTCGATCCGTCCGAGTGGGTGGCCGATGCCACCATAGCGATGCTGGCTCGCCGTGGGGAGTCGCACCGTTGGGTGATGTCCTCGTTCCGACTGGAGACGATGGACCGCTGTCGCGAACTCGCCCCAGAGGTTCGCACCGCCTGGCTGACGGCCGTACACCCCGACGATGTCGTCGAGATCCTCGTCGCTCGCGGACACGCCGCCCTGCATCCGTGGGTCAACCTGCTCACCCAGGATGTCGTCGACCGCTGCCACGCCGCGGGGTTGGCCGTCAACACCTGGACCTGCGACGACCCCGACCGCATGCGCGAGCTCGTGCGATGGGGCATCGACGGCATCTGCACCAACGTGCCCGACGTCGCCCTCGAGGTGCTCGCCGAAACGGCCTGAGCACGTCCCGATCACACAGCTCTGTGTCAAGACATTGGTCGACAGTCGACCATTGTCTTGACGAAGAGGGTTTGGGCGAGCGTCAGGTCGCTGCGATGTTGGGGCGCACCAGGCGCACTGCGTCGGGCACATGACGGAAGTCGAGCGCGCTGATCTCGCCGAGGTAGTCGCCGTCCAGTTGGTAGGGGAACGGCTGGTGATGGCTGATCGTGACCCGACTGACGTCCTCGTGCACGTCGAGGTACCGACTGGGCTTCACGCCACCACCGCGCAGCGCCCCACCGAGCGACTTCAGGATGGCGCCCACCTTCATGCTCCTGAACGTGATCACCACGAGCCCGTTCTCCAGTGTGGCCGCGGGAGACAGGTCGAGCGGGCGGTTGCCGAGGTAGGTGTACGGGTTGGTGTTGAGCACGATGGTGAAGTAGCCGTCGGTGACCCGGTCGCCGTTGTCGAACTCGACCGCGAAGTGCGGGTTCTCCCGGTCGTAACCCCTGGCCCAGGTGCGCATGCCGGCGTAGATGAACAACGGATGACCGGCCCACCGCTTCAACGAGCCGTGCTTTTCCACCTCGCGCACGACCGCAGCGTCGTAGCCCACGCCGGTGTGGAAGCAGAAGTACCGACCGTTGACCTGGCCGAGCCCGATCGGCTCGATATGGCGTTGGTTGATGCCGTCGGCCAATTGCTGGACGGCGAGCACCGGGTCGTTTGGCATGCCCAGCGTGCGCGCGAACACGTTGGTGCTGCCGCCGGGCAGCACGCCGAGCGCCGTGTCGGTGCCGGCCACGCCCGTGGCTACCTCGTTGAGTGTGCCGTCACCGCCGTAGCCGATGACCACGTCCAGGCCCTGGCGAGCGGCGTCCTGGGAGAAGCGCGTCGCGTGCCCACGCCGGTTGGTCTCAACGATCTCCACGTCGTTGCGGCGCGACAGCACTTGGTGGACGATCACCGTGTTGCGGGCCGTCACCGACGACGCAAAGGCATTGACCACGAGCAGGATTCGCAAGGGCATGACGGTACCAGAGGCACCCCGCCCGTGACCGGGTGTGACCAGCCATCCGTCACAGAGCCGTGGCTGGTTGGGAACACAGTTGACCCATCGGTAACAATGGTCAGATGAACGTCATTGTGTGCGTCAAGCAGATCCCGGACCCGGCCGCGCCGGGAGCGCTGGATCCCTCCACCAACACGTTGAAGCGTGATGGCAAGCTCATCCTCGACGAGTCCGACAGCTACGGCGTCGAGATGGCGCTGCAGCTGGTGGACAAGGCCGGCGGCGGTGAGGTCAGCCTGGTGTCGATGGCCCCCAACGGTGAGGTCTCCGGTCTGCGCACAGCCCTCGCGATGGGCGCCGCCAAGGGCGTGCTCGTCAGCGATCCCGCACTCCAGGGCTCCGACGCACTCACGACGGCCAAGGTGCTGGCCGCGGCGATCAACCGCATCGGTGGCGCCGACCTGATCATCGCGGCGACGGAATCCAGTGACGGCTACACCGGCACCGTCCCCGAGCAGATCGCCGAAGTCCTCGGCCTGCCGTCGGTCACCTTTGCCAAGCACCTCGCCATCGCCGACGGCAAGCTCGAGGCCCAGCGCCAGACCGAAGAGGGCTACGACGACGTCACCTGCCCGCTGCCCGCCGTGGTCAGCGTCACCGCCGGTGTGGTCGAGCCCCGCTATCCCAGCTTCAAGGGCATCATGGCCGCCAAGTCGAAGCCGGTCGACACGGTCACCGCCGCCGACCTCGGCGTCACGCCGGTCGGATGGGCCGGCGCAGGCCAATCCATCACCAACGTCGGCCAGGCTGAAGCCCGCGCCGCCGGCACCATCGTCGAAGACGACGGCGAGGGCTTTGCCCAGATCGTTTCGTTCCTCGAGAACCTGAAAGTGATCTGAGGAGTCGCATCATGAACATCTGGGTTTTTGCACAAGAAGCAGACGGCGCGCCCACCTCGGGCACGCTCGAACTGATCACCAAGGCACGCAGCCTTGCTGGCGATGGGGGCCAACTCAGCGCTTTCGTCGGTGGCGATGGAGCCGGCGCTGCGGCCGCACTCGGCGCGCACGGCGCATCGAAGGTGTACGCAACCGGCGACCTCGCCGGCAAGCTGCACGGTCCGGCAGTCAGCGGCGCAATGAAGGCGCTCATCGACGGCGGCGAGACGCCCGACCTGATCCTGTTCCCGCAGACCACCGAAGGCCGCGACGTGGTTGCTCGGCTCTCGGTGAAGCTCGACAAGACGGTGCTCACCAACAACACCGACATCGCCATCAACGGTGCCTCGGTGAGCGTCACCACGCCGATCTTCGGTGGCAGCACGCTCGTCACCACCACCTTCACCGGCAGCGGCCCGTTCCTCGCGACGTTCCGTCCGAAGAGCTTCGTTGCTGAGTCGGCCGGTGGCGGTGCAGCCGAGGTCGTGTCGGCTCCGGTGCCCGAACTCGGCGCAACCGGCGCCGCATTGGTCACGGCCGTACACGTCGAAGAATCCACCGGTCCGAAGCTGGACGAGGCCGCGATCGTCGTGTCCGGCGGCCGTGGCCTCGGCGAGGCTGCCAACTACGCAATGGTGGAACAGCTCGCCAAGCTGCTGAAGGGTGCTCCCGGCGCCTCGCGAGCCATCGTCGATGCCGGCTGGGTGCCATACAGCTACCAGGTGGGCCAGACCGGCAAGGTCGTCAAGCCCACCGTCTACATCGCCGCCGGCATCTCCGGCGCGACCCAGCACATGGTGGGCATGAAGGGCGCGAAGAACATCATCGCGATCAACAAGGACAAAGAAGCGCCCATCTTCGGCATCGCCGATCTCGGCATCGTCGGTGACGTCCACAAGGTCCTCCCCAAGCTGATCGAGGCCCTCCAGGGCCGTTGAGCAGCCGCGGACGAATCGCCGCACTGCGCGCCTAGGGTGGTCACATGCTCTCTGTCGATGCGCACCCGCGCGCCTCCCGACGGCTCCGGCGTGCTGCGCTCGCCTGTGCCGCCGCGATCATTGCTGTTCCGTTGGTGGCGGGACCCCCGCCCACGAAAGCCCCGGCGGCACGCGCGGCCGGCCCGCTGGAGGTCACCGCTTGGGCGCCGTACTTCTCGTCGAACGCAGCCACGTCGCTGGCTGCCCACAGCGCGGTCATGGGTGAATCCACGCCGTTCTTCTTCTCCGTCACCGACGCCGTCACCATCACACCCAACGGCAGCGCAGCGCAGCGCAGCGCCATCCTGACCGCAGCCAAGACGGCGCGCACCAACCAGGGCACGCCGATCATTGCAACGATCGTGGACGCGATGGCACCGCTGGGCATGGCCTCGATCCTCGCCGACGCCGGCGTGCGCAGCCAGCACGTCGGGGCGATCATGCAATTCGTCGCCGCCAACGACTTCGACGGCGTCGATCTCGATTACGAGACCTTCGCGTTCAGCGACGGTCGGGCCTCATGGGTGGCTGACAACGGCGGTTTGAACACCTTCGACAACTGGGCGGCGTTCCTCACCGAGCTCGGCGCGCAGCTGCACGGTGCCGGCAAGCGGCTGGAGGTGAGCGTTCCACCGATCTACAGCGGTGAGCACAACAACGCTGCCGGCTACTGGGTCTACAACTACCCGGCAATGAACACGGTGGTCGACCGCGTCAAGGTGATGATGTACGACTACAGCGTCAGCGGCCCCGGCGCGATTGCGCCCTACGACTGGGTCAGCAAGACCATGGAATACATCAAGCAGGTGGTCGCGCCCGGCAAGCTGCTGCTCGGCATCCCGGCGTACGGTCGGGACTGGGTGACCAAGATCGCCGGCAGCTGCCCGGTCAGCGCCACGGCTGCGAAGGTGACGGCGCGCCGCAACCCGCAGATGTCTGCGGTATTCGCCAACGCGGCGAAGGCCGGGCAGACACCGGTGTGGAACACCAGTGCGCACGAGTACACGTACAGCTACGTGGAGTCCTACCCCGGTGCGGATGCCAACGGCATCACGGTGCGCTGCAACGTGTACCGAACTACATGGTTCGGCGATGCCCGCAGCATCGGTGAGCGGGCCAAGGTCGCCGTCGACAAGGGCCTGGCCGGCGTCGCCATCTGGGCACTCGGCTACGAGGACTCGGCCACCTGGGACGCCCTCGCTGCGGTGTCAGCCGGTCAGCCGATCAACGCGCCCGGGCCGCTGGCACCGAACCTGCAGGCGCCTGCGGTGCTGCCGCCGTACCCGGCACCGATCGATTCGTCCGGCCCGTTGCCCGCCCGCTACCTCGACACCCGCGCCGGGTACAAGACCGCCGATGGTCAGTACGCAGGTGGCGGCAAGCGCACTGCGGATTCCACGCTCGAGCTGCCGATCGCCGGCCGCGGCCCGGTGCCGGGCGACGCGAGCACGGTGGTGCTCAACGTGACGGTGCTCGGCCAGGGCACCGGGTTCGTCACCGTGTACCCGTGCGGCACGCGGCCCACGACCTCGAGCCTGAACGTGTCGGCCGGCCAGACGATCTCCAACGCCGTCATCACCAAGCTCAGCGCGTCAGGCAACGTCTGCATCTATACCCAGCAGCCGGCCGATCTCGTCGTCGACGTCTTCGCCGTGCTGCCCGATGTTGCGGTGAGCTCGCTCGCCAGCCCGGCCCGT
>JAYTSB010000174.1:0-1558 GCA_043745825.1 Actinomycetota bacterium
GCGTGGTGCGAGCGGGGCGGCCTGTACGCGATCGCCGGGCTGCGCGGTGGGTTGGAGGAAGGTGAGGAATGGCACCACGCCGGTCGGCGGGCCAACAAGCAGAACGTGTTCGACGACTTCCACGCCGCGGCCGACTGGCTGGTGCACACGGGTCGAACCAGCCATGAACGGCTGGCCATCGCCGGCGGTTCGAACGGCGGGCTGCTCGTCGGAGCTGCGCTCACCCAGCGCCCTGATCTGTGTGCAGCGGTGTGGTGCGCCGTGCCGCTGCTCGACATGATCCGCTTCCCCCAGTTCCTCATCGCCCGGCTCTGGACCGACGAGTACGGCGACCCTGACGTCGCCGTGGAGTTCGGCTGGTTGTGGGCATACTCGCCCTACCACCACGTGGTCGAAGGCGTTGACTATCCGGCTGTGTTGCTCACCACAGCCGAGGGCGACACTCGGGTGGATCCACTGCATGCCCGCAAGATGGCGGCTGCACTGCAGCATGCTTCGGTGGCCCAGCACGCCCGACCGATCCTGCTGTCGCAGGAGGGCCGTGCCGGTCACGGCGTCGGCAAGCCGGCCAGCAAGCGGGCCGAGGAAGCCGCCGACGTGCTCTCGTTCTTCACCTGGCAGCTGGGGCACGCTGGATGACGACTGCGATCGAACTCGTGGTCGCAGCTGAGCCCGACGCGTGGCGAGCCGTTGGATTCGAGGTCGGTGGCGACGGCACCTGCGTGCTCGGTGACATCGGTGTTCGTCTGATCGGCGGCTCCGGGGGTATGACGGCGTGGGTGCTGGCGGATGGCCCGGATCCAGCAGTGAACGACATCGACGGGTTGGCCACCCTGCATGCCGTCATCACGCATTCGGGCGCTGCGCCGACGCATCCGAATGGCGTCAGCAGCATCGATCACGTCGTGGTCTACACGCCGGATCTGGAGCGCACGTGCGCGGCGATCGAGGCCGCCACCGCTGCGCCACTGAAGCGCATCCGCGAGGCCGGCTCCATCCGCCAAGGCTTTCATCGGCTGGGGTCGCTGATCGTGGAGGTTGTCACCCACCCCGGCGTCACCAACGAGCGGGCCGAGTTCTGGGGTCTGGCGCTGAACGCCGACCATCTCGATGCGATGTACGCGCGGTGGGGTGAGGCGGCGATGAGTGCCCCCAGGGATGCTGTGCAGGCGGGACGGCGCATCGCCTCGTTCCGAGAGGGCGCCGGCCTGGGTCTGCCCGTCGCTGTGATGACGCCGCACGTGCGCCGCTGAAGATTTTCCAGGTTTGCTGGATTCTTGTGTCACGGAACCCCGCGTTCGTGCAACGGTTGCGCCATGGAAACACATGATGTGGATGTCGTCGTCGTCGGTATGGGCCCTGGCGGTGAAGATGTCGCCGGACAGCTGGCCGAGGCCGGCTTGCGGGTGGCGGGTGTTGAGCATCATCTCGTCGGCGGGGAGTGTCCGTACTACGGGTGCATCCCCTCAAAGATGATGATCCGCGCGGCCGAACTGCTGCAGGAAGCCCGCCGGGTGAACGTGATGGCAGGCACTGCCACCATTTCGCCAGACTTCTC
>JAYTSB010000175.1:0-12730 GCA_043745825.1 Actinomycetota bacterium
CACGGCGACGCAGCGCGGTGGCCGACCACCCAGGGTCGATCTGGCCTCTGGCCGGTGACGCGAACGTCAAGCTTGATGAAAGATGATCACCTATCCGTGACGAAGCGCACAAGAATGTCTAGCCTTGCGGATCTTGCATTGGCTTCGGCCATCACGCTGGCGGAAAGGAGTGCGCGATGAGCATCGACCTCGCCAGCCGCGCCTCTTCGTCGTCCAGTGTACGTGAGCTCCTGGATCAGGCCAAGGTCGTCGAGCTGAACGACGCCCAGGCCTCGCGCATCCTCGTGCAGCAGGCGCGGGTGCTCGCCCGCTCGCAGGGCGACGAGGCCGGTGAAGCCGAGGCGTTCTACCGCCTCGCCAGCCTGGCGTACTACAACGGCCAGGCTGACGAAGCCTTCGGCGTTGCTGTCGATGCCCGCGATCTCGCCCGTCGGTGTGGCGCCGTGGTGGTGGAGGTCTGGGCCCTCAACCTGATGGGCATCGTGCACTTCAACGCCGGCAACCACAGCGAGGCTTTGGCCTGCTGCCTGCGCGGCCTGGAGCAGTACCGCACCACCGATCACCGCATCGACGAAGGCAACTTGCTCAACACGGTGGCCACCATCCACCACTCCCTCGGCGACACGGACCGAGCGATCGTCACCTATGAGGCCGCCCTGTCGGCCAACCGACAGTTGGCGCGCCCCGACTTCGACGCCATCACGCTGGCCAACATGGCCCAGCTGCGCGCCGAGCGTCACGAGTTCTTCCTGGCCGTCAGCCTCGGCGAGTCGGCACTCGAGCTCTCACGCGAGCACGCCCCCGGGTTCATGCCGGAGGTCCTGGCTGCGCTCGGCGAGGCCTACACCAGCCTCAGCGACGCGCGCCGCGCCGACGAGTGCTTCAACGAGGCGCTGCAGATCCTCGAAGACCGCACCGCTCGTGGCGTGGAGAGCAACCCGAAAGGCATCGTCTCGGTGCGCACCGCCCGCGGCAAAGCTGCCATCGCCGACGGCGATCTCGCCCGCGCCGAGGACGACCTGCTCATTGCGCTGGACGTCGCGGCTCGGGAAAACCTCCGCTCGCAGGAGCTGTCGGCGCACGAGCTGCTCGCCAAGGTGTACCGCCAGCTCGGTCGCTTCGAGGCGGCGCTCACCCACCAAGAGGCTCGCTTCGACCTCCACCAGGACCTGTTCAACCAGGGCACCGACCTGCGCATCAAGACGCTGCAGATCGCCCACGACACCGAGCACGCCCGCCAGCAGGCCGAGATCCTGCGCCTGCGCACCAGCGAATTGGAGGCCTTGGTCCGCGGTCGCACCCACGAGCTGGAGGAGTACCAGCTCGAAGCGTTCCAGCGCCTTGCCGTGCTGGCCGAGTTCCGCGACACAGACACCGGCGAGCACACCATTCGCGTCGGCGACCTGTCCGCCGAGATCGCCTACGAGCTCCGCGAGGACGCAGCCTGGTGCGAGCAGCTGCGCTTGGCAGCCCGCCTTCATGACATCGGCAAGGTGGCCGTGCCCGATGCCATCCTGCTCAAGCCCGGCCCACTCACCGTGGACGAGTTCGAGGTCATGAAGACGCACACCACCATCGGTGCACAGATCTTGTCCGGCAGCACCTCGGAGCTAATCCAGCTCGGCGCGGTCGTTGCGCTCAATCACCACGAGCGCTGGGACGGCACCGGCTACCCCAACGGCCTCCAGGGCACGGGCATCCCCCGCTGCGGCCGCATCGTCACCGTGGCTGATGTCTTCGATGCGCTGACCAGCGTACGCGTGTACAAGCACGCCTGGTCCCAGGCCGATGCCGTCGCCTACATCATCGGCGCCCGTGGCAGCCAGTTCGAGCCCGAGGTCGTGGACGCGTTCTTGAACGTGATCACTCGCCGCCTGCCTGCGCTGCGCGCGTCGCTGGGCACGGTGCGCGCCCCCGCTCCGTCACGCCAGCACCACTGAGCCGGTCCCCTGGCCCGTACACTCGGGGCCGATGGGCGCCACCCGCACTGAACGCATCGAACACCGCTTGCGGAACCCGAAGTGGAAGAACCCGCCGCTGCGCATCGAGATGCTCGAGTGCATCAACTGCGACGCCTGCCTGCGTCACTGCCAGTCCCAGTTCGGCGCGATCTTCAACCATGGCATCGACGTGGTGATCATCCCCGAGTTGTGCAGCGGCTGCGACAAGTGCCTGCCGGCGTGCCCGGTGAACTGCATCTACCCGTTCCCCGAGTGGGAGCAGGCCGGCTCGGACCAGGACTGGTGGGTCAACCCACTCTCCGACAACGACACGTACCGGTGACCGGTGCGCTAGAACATCTGTCATGACTGACACTCTGATCCCGGGCGCCGACGCCTGGTCCCATGTTGCTGACGGCGATCATGGCGCGCTCGTCATCCACGGCTTCACCGGTAACCCCGGCTCGATGCGCGGCGTGGCGGAGGCGTTCGCCGCAGCTGGATACCACGTCGAGTTGCCCCGGCTTCCCGGCCACGGAACCACGGTGGAGGACATGCTCACCACGGACTGGTCCGACTGGAGCGGCGCGGCCGAGGCGGCGTACCGAACACTCGCTGAGCGCTGCCGTTCCGTGGTGGTGGTCGGGCTGAGCATGGGCGGATCGCTCACCCTGTGGCTGGCCGGGCACCACCCAGAGCTCGCCGGCATCGTGTGCATCAACCCTGCGACCCAGCCCCAGCCGGACGAGGTCCTCGCGGCGCTGGACGGCATGATCGCTACCGGCGACAACATCATGCCCGGCATCGGCAGCGACATCGCCGACCCCGATGCCCACGAGAGCGCCTACCCGGGCACACCGCTGCCCTGCCTGCTGAGCTTCATGCGCGAGGGCCTCGCCGTGATCGAGCCCACGTACTCGTCGCTGCGAGTGCCGATGCTGCTGCTCAACTCGCCCCAGGACCACGTCGTCGATCCCGCGCAGGCCGAGCATCTGGCCACGCACTACGGCGGACCGTTGGAGCGCATCACTCTCGAGCTCAGCTACCACGTGGCGACCCAGGACTACGACAAGGACCTGATCTACAGCGAGTCGGTCGCCTTCGCCGACCGCGCCACGGCGGTGTATCTCCCGTGAACACCTCCCTCGCGATGCAACGTGTCACCGGCCATCTCCTCGCGAGCATCCCCAGCCCGTCGACAGGCACCCTCAACATTGGCCCGCTCAAGATCCACGCATACGGGTTGATGATCGCGCTCGGCGTCGTGGCCGGGGTGTGGTTGATGGGACGCCGATTCGAGGAGAAAGGCATCGGCACGCGCGACGATGCGAACTCGATCTCGGTGTGGGCGGTCATCGCCGGCGTGATCGGCTCCCGGCTCTACCACGTGGCCACGGACTGGTCGAAGTTCGAGCACCACCTCAGCAACATCCCCAAGATCTGGCAGGGCGGCCTCGGCATTCCCGGCGGCCTCCTGTTCGGCATCCCCGCTGGCGCCTGGTTGATCCGCAAGCGGGGCATCCCGGTGGCACGCGCCATCGACTGCGCTGCGCCGGCCATCGCCCTCTCCCAGGCCATCGGCCGCTGGGGCAACTACTTCAACCAGGAGCTGTACGGCCGGGCCACCACCCTGCCATGGGCCCTGAAGATCGACGGCGACCACTCACCCGACGGCCGCCCGGGCACGTTCCATCCAACCTTCCTGTACGAATCGTTGTCCAACCTCGCGCTGGTCGCCGTGCTGCTGCTGATCGATCGACGGCGCAAGGTGCGCCCTGGTCACCTGATGGCGTTGTACATCATGGGTTATGGCGTGATCCGCTTCTTCGTCGAGGGCATGCGCATCGACGAGGCCCACCACGTGGGTGGCCTGCGCTGGAACCAGTGGGTCGCCGTCGCCGCCGTCGTCGGCGCCGGTGTGTATCTGCTGGCGACCCGCAACCGTCCCCAGCCCGTGGAGACCGCACCGATCGAGCCCGCGACCGACGACGACGAGGCGGAGGCCGAGGCCGAGGCCGAGGCCGAGGCCGAGCCAACCCCGTGACGCGGGCATCCCATGTCCGCCGGCTGCGGACATCGGACGACGGCGTCGGGGTCAGGCCAGACTGCGGAGCCGCTCGGCGAGGTCTTCGGGGATCACCGGGTTGAAGAACTCGTTGCACGCCACCTCGGCCGCGGCGATGAAGCGCGACACGCCGGCACGCCGCCAGGGTGAGACGATCTCGACCTGGAACCATCCGTCCGGGAAATCGGTGTCCGCGTTGGGCGTGGTGGGGCGCTGCATCAGCCACATCATGTATGGCAGCGGTTGGTCGTGGAGCCGATCGAGCCGGGTGAAGACGTCCACCAAGAGCGCCGCGAGGTCGTTGCGACCCTCCTCGGACAGCGCCGCCAGATCGGGAACCCGTTCGCGCGGCGCGAGGGTGAGCGCCACCGGGTACGTGGGCGCGTAAGGTACGTACGCGTGCCAGCCGCCGATGGCCGACACTGCACGCTCGCCGGGATCAGCGTCCGGCGCCCAACGCGACTCGAAGATCCGACGGGGCCGCTCGGGCACATGGTCGTAGGCGTAGATCTGGCCATGCGGATGGGCAATGGTCGCTCCCACCTCGGCGCCCCGGTTCTCGAACACGAGGACGAAGTCGACGTCGTCGCGGCTGGCGAGCGCGACGGTTCGCTCGGTCCACAGGTCGATCACCTTGCGCACGCCGGCGTGACCCAGGGACCGGAACGTGGCATCGTGCTGCGGGGAGTACAGCACGACCTCGCATCGGTCGCCAGGCATCGCCGGCCAACGGTTGTTGAACCAGCGAACCTCGTAGGGGTCGGGGGCCTCGAGCCCGCCAGGACAGAACGGGCAACCGCTGCGGGGCAGGTTGGGACGGGCCTGGCGAGAACCGACCACGTGCACCACCGTGCCGAGGTGCGGGTCGATGCGGTCGTCGACGATTCGTTCCTCGACGTCGGTCATGCCTGGTCTGCCAACCGCAGACCCGTCGCGGTGTCGAAGATGTGGACGGCGGCCTGGTCCGGTACCAGGTTCACGCGGTCACCGGGTCGGGCACCGCTCAGGCCCTCGCTGCGGCACACGACGAAGCCATCGACGCCGTCCACCGTGCAGTACAGGAACGCATCCGAGCCGAGCTCTTCGATGGTGCTCACCACAGCGTCGATGCCCCCGCCAGACTCCACCCGCAGCGCTTCGGGACGGATGCCGACGGTGACGGCCTCGCTGGTGGCCGAACTGCGCTGCGCGGCCGTGAGCGGGATCGCCACGGGCCCGAACATCGCCCCCGCCTCGTCCAGCGTCGCCGGCAGCAGGTTCATCGCCGGAGACCCGATGAAGCCGGCGACGAACAGGTTCGCCGGCCGGGTGAACAGCTCGCGGGGCGAGGCGCATTGCTGCAACAGGCCGTCTTTCAAGACGGCGACGCGATCGCCCATCGTCATCGCTTCGACCTGATCGTGGGTGACGTACACCGTGGTGACGCCGAGCCGACGCTGCAGGGCGGCGATCTGGGTGCGGGTCTGGACGCGCAGCTTGGCATCGAGGTTGGACAGCGGCTCGTCCATCAAGAAGACCTTCGGCTGGCGAACGATGGCACGTCCCATGGCCACGCGCTGGCGCTGGCCACCGGACAGCTTTGCAGGCTTTCGATCGAGGTAGTCCTCGAGGTCGAGCAAGCGGGCCGCCTCGGCAACACGGGTGGTGATCTCGGCCTTGGGGAGCTTCTTGATCTTCAGGTGGAACCCGATGTTCTCACCGACGGTCATGTGTGGATACAGCGCGTAGCTCTGGAACACCATGGCAATGTCACGCTCGCGGGGCGGCAGCATCGTCACGTCGGTGTCACCGATGAACACAGCCCCGCCGTCGATCGGCTCGAGTCCGGCGAGCATACGCAACGTGGTGCTCTTCCCGCATCCGGACGGACCGACGAGCACGAGGAACTCACCGTCACCGATGTCGAGGTCCAGGTTGTCAACTGCGGGTCGTTGCCCAGGTTGATAGATGCGGCTTGCGCCTTGGAAGGTGACGGTGGACATCAGACTCTCTTTCGGACGTCGAGTGAGGCGAGATCGGGTTCGTTGGGATCGGCGATGAGGACACGGCCGACGTGTTCGTCGAGTGCGTCGAGCGCGGTCTGGGGCATGCCGATGTCGGTCACGACGGTGTCTGCGTCGTGCAACGGCGCGATCGAGCTGAGCCCGATGACGTTCCACTTGGTGTGATCGGCGAGCACGACCAGTTGCTGGGCAGCGTCGGTGAACGCCCGGTTGGTCTCGGCCTCGTTCAGGTTCGGCGTGCTGAACCCGGCGCGGGCGCTCATCCCGTGCACACCCATGAACACCGCATCGAAGTGCAACGTGCGCAGGGCTTGGACGGCAACGGGTCCGACCAGTGCGTCCGACGGAGTACGCACGCCCCCGGTCAGGATCACGGTACGGTCGCCACGAGGGCTCTGATGGAAGACTTCGGCGACGCGGATGGAGTTGGTGACAACGATCAGATCGGCGATCTCGGTGAGGTGGTAGGCGAGCTGCCACGTGGTGGTCCCGGCGGTCACGCCGATGGCCGTTCCCGCACGCACCAACGTGGCCGCAGCGCTGGCGATGGCCAGTTTCTCATTGGTGTTGCGCAACGACTTCGCCGCGAACCCCGGCTCGTCGGCACTGCGATCGGCGATGGCCGTGGCGCCACCGTGCACCTTCTCCACCAGGCCGGCCTCGTCGAGCGCATCGAGATCGCGCCGAACCGTCATGTCGCTGACACCGAGGTGACCGGCGAGATCGGTGACACGCACCGCGCCACGATGGCGGATCTCGGTGAGGATCACCTCGTGACGCTGGCGGGCGAGTGCTCTCGAGGACGTGAGGTCGGAGCTGCTCCTCGAAGTGGCCACGGCACGCACTGTGCCCCACTTCGCACGGGAAGTCAACAGAATCGAACGCGGAACTCACCAAGAATGTTCAGTTCGGCAGCGTTTCGTGAGAATCTGTGCGAAATTGCGCGTCGGGCCTTGACAAGACGTTCACTCGCATGAAACATTTCGTTCACTTCCGCAGACACCGAGTCCGCAGCAGTCAGAACATTCTCACCAAGGGGGAACACATGTCGGGTACGACCGAGCCATCACCGAGTCCGCGTGATGTCGGATTTGCCATCAACCGTCGCCAGATGCTGATCAGCGGCGCCGGCGCCGCCAGCCTCGCGGCGCTGCTCGCTGCGTGTGGCAGCGACGACAACAAGAGTGGCTCAACCAGCCCAGCGGCGGCCACCACCGCCGGCGCCACGGACACCACGGCCGCACCGGCCGGGTCCACCGCCGAAACGACTCCCGCCGCCAGCGCCGCCCCATCGGGTGACGAGGTCACGTTCGGGTCGAACTACAGCGACGACAAGCCCAAGCAGGCGATGCAAGCGGGCATCGACGCCACCGGCGTCAACGTCAAGGTCAACACAACCGACCACAACAGCTTCCAGGACAACATCACCAACTACCTCGCCCAGCCCGACGACGTGCTCACCTGGTTCGCCGGCTACCGCATGCGCTTCTTCGCTGACAAGGGCCTGATCGGCGACATCAGCGACGTGTGGTCGAAGTTCGGCGACTACGGCGACAGCTTCAAGACCGCCAGCACCGGCAACGACGGCAAGCAGTACTTCGTGCCGTACTACTACTACCCATGGGCGGTCCACTACCGCAAGAGCGTGTTCGCCGAGAAGGGCTACACGGTTCCGACGAACAAGCAGGAACTGATGGACCTGGCCGCGAAGATGCAGACCGACGGCCTCATCCCCTTCGCCTACGCGAACGACGGCAAGTGGCCGGTGCAGGGCACGTTCGACATCTTGAACATGCGCATCAACGGTTACCAGTACCACGTGGATCTGCTCGCCGGTAAGGAGAGCTGGACCGATGCCAAGACCAAGGCCGTGTTCGAGACCTGGGCTGCGCTGTTGCCGTTCCACCAGGAGAACCCGAACGGGCGCACCTGGCAGGAGGCCGCAACCGCACTGGAGAAGAAGGAAGCCGGCATGTTCTACCTCGGGACGTTCGTTGCCACGAACTCCACCGACCAGGCGTACCTCGACGACCTCGACTTCTTCAACTTCCCCGCCCTCGACGATGCGATCGGCGCCGATGCACTCGACGCACCGATCGACGGCTTCTTGATGGCAGCGAAGCCGAAGAACGAGGAGGGCGCAAAGGCACTGCTCGCCGGTCTCGGCACGGCGGACTCGATCAACGCCTTCCTCAAGATCGAGGGCTCCAGCGTGGGTGCCAACGGCAAGGCCGACACTGCGGGCTACACCAAGATCCAGGCCAAGTCGGCCGAGCTCGTGGGCAAGGCAAAGAACATCGCCCAGTTCCTCGACCGCGACACCAGCCCGGACTTCGTGTCCAACGTGATTGGCGACGCCTTTGCCAACTTCGTGGCCGACCCGTCGCAGATGGACTCGATCCTGGCCAGCATCGAAGAGCAGAAGTCGCAGTACCTGAGCTGAAGTAACGTCTTCCCATGTCTCTCGACGTGACGCAGGCGGCGCCTCCCACAAGGAGGCGCCGCCGCCGTTACAGCCAGCTGTCGCGCCGCGACAAGGGTTGGCTGGTCTTCATGGTCGGCGTGCCGACCACGATGCACATCGTGTTCGTGTGGCTCCCCGCCATCGGCACCATCATCCTGTCCTTCAACAAGTGGGACGGCATCAAGCTCGGCACCTGGAACAACATCGGGTTCCGCAACTACTGGGCCGTCTTCACCGTCTTCGATGCCAAATTCTTCCCCGCCCTGTTCAACAACATGGTGCTGCTCGTGTTCCTCGGGGTGTGCAGCCTCGTCGGCGTGTTGCTGGCCTACCTGCTGGACAAGGGCGTGCGCGGGTCGCGCGTCTACCAAAGCATCTACTACTTCCCGGTCGTGCTGTCGCTGGCCGTGGTGGGTTTCATCTGGAAGAGCGTGATGTTCTCCCAGTCCCAGGGTCTGCTCAACCTCGGTCGGGACAAACCCATCGACTTCGTCGGCAACGCCGAGAAGCTGTTCACGTTCCACCTCCCGGGGCTCGACACCTCACTGGGGTTGTCGAAGAACTTCGCCGCGCTGCTCATCGCGATGGCCTGGCGGCACATCGGCTACGTGATGGTGCTGTACCTCGCCGGGCTGAAGAGCGTGGATCCATCGCTGCGCGAAGCCAGCGCCATCGACGGGTGCAACGAGTGGCAGACGTTCCGCCGTGTGGTGTTCCCAGTGATGAAGCCGATCAACGTCGTGGTGCTCGTCATCACGGTGATCGAGGCCCTGCGCGCGTTCGACATCATCGTCGCCCTCAAAGAACCGGTGGGCACCACCGTGCTCGGTGTGCTGGTGAAGAAGAACCTCACGGGTGAGGGCGGCGGCCAGGTCGGCCTGGGCTCTGCCTATGGCGTCATCCTCCTCCTGCTGTGCCTGGGGTTCATCATCTGGTACCTCGTCAACAACTACCGGGAGACCGAGACATGAGCGCCAATCTCACGGTCGTCTCCCGCAAACCCGGCTACTCCAAGGGCCTCCGTGGCCTGATGTACGGGTTCCTCACGCTGGTCGCGCTGCTCTGGCTCGTACCCATCGCCGGGGCCGTGTACTCATCGTTCCGTCCCTACGCCGACACCCAGCGCGACGGCATCTTCTCCTGGCCCAAGCACTTGATCCTGTCCAACTATGGCGACGCCTTCAAGCAGGGCGGGATGGGTGGCTGGCACGGCACGTTCGCGAACACGGCCTTCATCGTGATCCCATCGATCGTGCTGATCCTGCTGCTGTCGAGCTTCATGGCGTTCGCCGTCAGCCGTTTCACATGGCGCTTCAACGTCACGCTGCTGCTCATCTTCACGGCCGGAAACCTGCTGCCGGTGCAGGTCATCTTCAAGCCGCTGTTCGCGCTGTTCGAGCACACCCCGTGGCCGGACGCCCTGAGCGACACCGACACCGGACACCTGCTCGGGACGAAGATCGCGGTGATCATCATCCACGTCGCCTTCCAGACCGGGTTTTGCACGTTCGTACTCAGCAACTACATGAAGACGATCCCCAAGGAGCTCAACGAGGCGGCGCTGGTCGACGGGGCGAGCGTGCCTCGCCAGTTCTTCCAGATCATCCTGCCGCTGTGCCGTCCCGCCCTCGCTGCGCTGGCGACGCTCGAGTTCACCTGGCTGTACAACGACTTCTTCTGGGCCGTCGTGCTGATCAACCAGGGCGCCGAACGACCGATCACCTCGTCGATCGCCAACCTCGGCGGACAGTTCTTCAGCAACGACAACCTCATCGCTGCTGCCTCGACGATCATCGCGTTGCCCACCCTCGCCGTGTACCTTGCCCTGCAGAAGCAGTTCATCAGCGGACTGACACTCGGCGCCAGCAAGGGGTAATTCGTGTTGATCCATCTCACTGGTGCGCGCACCAGTGTCGTCGTCGACGTCTCGACGGGCGTGCCCACGCTGCGTCACTGGGGAGCAGCGCTCGACCCCGCAACGGACCTCGCGGCCGCGTTCGCCGCAGTGAGCCGGCCGTTGTCGAACGGGATGCTCGACCAGGAACCGCCGATCTCGCTCGTGCCCGAGCACGCCTCCGGTTACCCCGGTCGTCCCGGACTGGCCGGACATCGGCGCGGCGGACGCGACTGGTCGCCACGGTTCGCGCCTGTGTCGCACGAGGTCACCGTCGACGTTGGCATCAGCACGCTCGTCGCCGTGGCCGTCGACGAGGTTGCCCGGCTCACCATCACCACGCGCATCACCCTCGGCGAGGTGCTGACCGTGCAGCTCACCCTGCGCAACGACCACGACAGCGAGCGCTACCTGTTCGACCGGTTGGACACCTCTGCCGCTGCCCGCCCAGGCCCGTGAGCTGATGCTGTTCACCGGGCGCTGGACCCGCGAGCTGCACCCCTATCGCCAGGCGTTCGATCGCGGCGCCGTGACCCACGAGAACCGCACCGGCCGCACGTCGCACGAACACATCCCCCTGGTGTTCGCGGGCACCAGCGGTTTTGGCGAGTGGGGCGGCGAGGTGTGGGGCGTGCACCTCGGTTGGAGCGGGAACAACGCGATGCTCGCCGAGGTGCTGCCCGACGGACGCCGCTACGTGCAACTCGGCGAGCTGTTCCACCCCGGGGAGATGTCGCTGCGACCGGGCCACGAGTACGCCGCCCCGGAGGTCATCGCCACCTACTCACCCGCCGGGCTGACGCCGGCGTCGTGGGGGTTCCACCGTTCGCTGCGGGCCCGGGCCACTCATCCCTCGATCGAATCACCGCGCCCGGTGCTGCTCAACACGTGGGAGGCGGTGTACTTCGACCACGACGTCAGCACCCTGCAGGCATTGGCCGACGCCGCTGCGGAGGTGGGCATTGAGCGATTCGTGCTCGATGACGGCTGGTTCGGCTCGCGTCGCGATGACCGACGCGGCCTGGGCGACTGGACCGTGTCGGCGGAGATGTACCCCAACGGGCTCGGCCCGCTCATCGACCACGTGCGCGGGTTGGGGATGGACTTCGGCATCTGGGTGGAGCCGGAGATGGTCAACCCGGACAGCGACCTCTACCGCGCCCATCCGGAGTGGTCGCTCGTCACGCCCGGGTATGAGCCGGTGCTCGGCCGCCAGCAGCTCGTCCTTGACCTCGGCCGGCCAGACGCGTACGCCTACATCCTTGACGCCCTCGATGCGCTGCTGCGCGACCACGACATCGCCTATGTGAAGTGGGACATGAATCGCAACCATGTGCAGGGCAGCGGCTCGGGCGGCGCAGCCGGCACCCACGAGCAGACGCTTGCGCTGTACCGCCTGCTCGACGAACTGCACGTGCGTCATCCGCATGTGGAGATCGAAAGCTGCTCGTCGGGCGGCGCGCGGATCGACCACGAGATCCTGCGGCGCACGACGCGCGTCTGGACCAGCGACTGCAACGACGCGCTCGAGCGACAGACCATCCAGCTCGGTGCGTCGATGTTCATCCCGCCAGAGCTGATGGGCGCGCACATCGGACCGTTCCGCAGCCACACCACGGGCCGCCGACACTCGCTCGGCTTCCGGGCTGCGACGGCTCTGTTCGGTCACCTCGGTGTGGAGTGGAACGTGATGCGCCTCGACACCACCGAGCGCGCCGCTCTGGCCGAGGTGATCGCGATCCACAAGCGGTTCCGCCGGCTGCTGCACAGCGGTGACGTGGTCCGCTTCGACTCGCTGGACGACGCCACCATCGCCCACGGCGTGTACAGCGCCGACCGCCGCGAGGCACTCGTCTGCGTTGCGCAGGTACGATCCGGCATGGCCCTCGCCCCAGCACAACTCGTGCTCCCCGGACTCGAACCGGGCCGCCGCTATCGCGTCGAACGCATCGCGCTGCCCGACGACCGGGCCGAGGCAGGCCGGTCACGCACCGTTCCCGAATGGATCCGTGATGGCATCACCGTCACCGGCCGCGATCTCGCCGTGCTCGGTCTGCAGCTGCCGGTGATGAACCCCGAGTCTGCGTTCCTCATCCACATTGCGATGGCTCCGTGAGCCTCGGGAGCGTCGATCAGTACGGCTTTCCCGTTGCTCCCAAGCCAGCACGACCCGCGGCGCGCACCGGGGCCGGATTGCTGATGGCCGGTGGGGCGATCCACATCGTCGCCGTCTTCCTGCCGTGGTACCAGGGCAACGGCGTGGACACGCTGAAAGGCATGGACTCGTTCTTCACGGTGGACGGCAACGGCTACATCGATGCTCCGGGCAAGGTGTGGTTGGTGGTGGGGGGACTGCTGTTTGCA
>JAYTSB010000176.1:0-3834 GCA_043745825.1 Actinomycetota bacterium
CTGTGCTCGGCCAGAACCACGGCGGTGACGTGATGGCCGTTGGATCCACCGAGGATCGCGGTTCGGTCCCAACCCATGCCGCGCACCGTCACTCTCGCAGGCACGTCCACCGGCCCCACGTACTGGGCGTCGCGGAGCTGCACGATCTCGCCCGGCAATGCCGCGTCGAGCAGCGGCTGCAGCGGCAACGGCTCTGCGTCGCGCTCGTCGAACAGGCGGATCGCCTCCACCGCTGGGCGCACAGCGATCCGGTAGACGCCGGCGAGACCAGCCGGCGAGCGATCGATGCGGCTGATGGTCACGCCAGAACGGTGCTGCTCCCAGTGCAGCGCGCCACCATCATTCGCACTCACTGCGGACACTTCATACCGGTCGGGCGTCAGTCCGGCCAGCACGACCTCGGACCCTGCGGCAAGGTCGAGCGCGACCAGGTCGTCACCGACCATGACGTAGCGGATTTGGGCGTCGCCCCACTGGTCGAACGGGCTGCTGGCATACACGATGTCGGAATGGTCGCACACCCAGGCGCCGACCTCGCGCAGCGGCCTTTGGGTCGGTTCGGGGATGCTGCCATCGACCCCGGGACCGATGTCGACGACGAGATTGCCACCCTTGGCGATGACCTCGGTGAGGAGATCGAACAACGCGCCGGTGGCGAGCAGATGCTCGGCGCGCTCAGCGCGGTTGTACGAGGGCGAGGGGCCGAGGCTGCGGCGCAGCTGCCACGGCCGGGTGCGGATCCCGCGAGGCGGAACGTGACGCAGCGTGGAGATGTTCGAGTCGGCCGATTTCCAGCCGTCGTCGATGGCGAGGTCCAGACCCTGGGTCTCGGCCCGGTCGTGAAGGCGATCGATGAGTTCGGTGGACCGCCACACGTCGCTGCCCCGACCGGCGTGGCCCTCGCCGAGCAGGATCTCGACGCCGTGGCGTTCGACCAGGTCGAGCACCTGCGGATGCACGACCTTGTCGACGAACCACTCGTCCGGGCAGTGCGGATCGCTCCAATCGAACAGCGAGTACGAAGCGCCGAACGTGATGTCGTTGCGCCGGCATGCCGAGGCGAGCTCGCCGAGGACATCGCGTTGCGGACCGTGATGCACCGACGCCCGATCGGTGCCCGGTGCATCCCACCAACAGAAGCCGTCGCGGTGCTTGGCGACGTGTACGAGCGACCGCATGCCGGCGGCGCGGACGAGGTCGAGGTACTCGTCAGGGTCGAAGCGGTGGTAGGTGAGGAACGGCAGGAAGTCGTCGTATCGGCTGACATGTGCCCAGCGGTCACGGTGATAGGCCAGCACCTCGGCCATCGGCGAGGGGTGCGGAGCCGTTGCTGACAGCGCGTCGCTGCCGAGGTGACTCCAGTAGCGATCGGCGCGTTCGCCGATCGGGCTGAACGATGGGACCGTCGCGATGTTGGCGTGCACGTACACGCCGTAGCGTCGTTCCCTCCACCAGCCCGGACCTGTCACAGGGGACAATCCTGCCATGCCGGGCCGCGAGCCGAGCGGTTGCCCGGTGGGTTTGTCGGCATGGTCGCTCGTCCGACGAGCGCCCGGCCTCGGGGCGGTCCGGTGGGGGTTGGATCTGGTCCGCAGTGCTGTCAGCATGGTCCCATGCCTGTGTCGGAACCGCCCACGGAGTTGCCGACGTTGCCCCTTCGGGACCTGCCCGCCGACCTGCTGGTCAAGCAGGATCTGCTCGATGCCGAGCTGCGCCGTCTGGAACGCGTCGTGGTGGCCTTCAGCGGAGGCGCGGACTCGGCATTCCTGGCGCACCGGGCCCAGCGCGTCCTCGGCGCCGTTCGGTCGCACGCCGTCACTGCGGTCTCGCCATCGCTGGCAGGAGACGAGGAAGCCGATTGCCGTGCGCTCGCCACCGAGTGGAACCTTCGCTGGACCGCTGTGGACACCGACGAGATGGCCCGGGCCGCGTATCGCGCCAACGACATCGATCGCTGTTACCACTGCAAGGCAGAGTTGATGGACGTCGTGGGCCCCATCGCGGCTGCCGAGGATGCCATCGTGGTGCTCGGCGTGAACCTCGACGACCTCGGCGATCACCGGCCCGGGCAGGCGGCCGCCGACGAGCGTGGGGGCGAGTTCCCGATGGTGGCCGCTGGGCTCACCAAGGCCGATATCCGAGCCCTGTCGCGGGCCGCCGGGTTGCGCACATGGGACAAGCCTGCGGCCGCATGCCTTGCCAGCCGGGTGCCGTACGGCACGGCGGTGTCGGTGGGAATTCTCAGTCGGGTGGATCGCGCCGAAGCTGCATTGCGTGGTCTCGGCATGCGTCAACTGCGCGTTCGTCACTACGACGACACCGCCCGGATCGAGGTGGACCTCGCCGATCTGCCCGGCGTGCTGGCCCAGCGTGAAGCGGTGGTGCAGGCCGTCAAGGCAGCGGGCTACCGATACGTCACGCTGGATCTCGAAGGCTTTCGATCCGGAAACCTGAACGATGGTCACCTAGGGTCGGGCGGATGAAGCTCTCCATGATGATCAACTACGCCGGCGGGTTCCAGCAGGCGGTGCAGCAGGTGGTGGAACTCGAAAAGGCCGGCCTCGACCAGGTGATGATCGCAGAAGCGTACAGCTTCGACGCCGTCAGCCAGGTCGGATACCTCGCCGCCAAGACCGAGCGGGTGCAGATCGGCACGGGCATCCTCAACGTGTACAGCCGCACGGCAGCACTGATGGCCATGACCGCCGCCGGCTGCGACTACGTCAGCGACGGCCGGTTCATCCTCGGCCTCGGCGCGAGCGGCCCCCAGGTCATCGAAGGCTTCCACGGGGTGCCGTACGAGAAGCCGATGGTGCGGATCAAGGAGTACATCGAGGCCTGCCGGATGATCTGGAAGCGCGAGGCCCCGTTCGACTACCAGGGTCAGACCGTGCAGGCCCCGCTGCCGGCCGGGCAGGGTACCGGCCTCGGCAAGGCGCTGAAGATCATCAACCACCCACTGCGCAGCGACATCCCGGTGTGGTGGGCAAGCCTGAAGGACCGCAGCGTCGAGGCCACTGCGGCAATGGCCGACGGTTGGCTGCCGATCTTCTTCGTGCCGGACAAGTTCCAGCAGGTGTGGGGCAAGGCGCTGAAGGCCGGTATCGCCAAGCGCGATCCGTCGCTCGGCACACTCGATATCTCTGCCGGCGGCATGGTGGCCATCGGCGAGGACCTGGTCGGTGAGAAGCAGAAAGCGATCCTCGACTTCGCTCGTCCGAGCGTGGCCCTCTATGTCGGCGGCATGGGTGCACGTGGCAAGAACTTCTACAACGACATCTGCATGGCCTACGGCTACGAGCGCGAGGCTGTGGAGGTGCAGGACCTGTACCTCGACGGCAAGAAGAACGAGGCTGCGGCTGCGGTGCCGGGCGAGATGCTGGAGCTGTCGCATCTCGTTGGCCCGCGCAGCTACGTGAAGGAACGCATCGGCGCCTTCAAGGAGGCCGGCGTCACCGTGCTCGCCGTGAACCCCGTTGGTCCCGATCCCGTGAAGACGATCGAGACCCTGCGCGAGATCATCGACGAATCGTGATCGTCGTCGCCGGAGTCTTTCTGATCGACCCCACCAAGGCCGAGGCCATCACCGCCGCTGCGAACGCGATGCGCGCCGCCACCCTGCAGGAGGACGGCTGCTTCGAGTACCGCTTCAGCTTCGCGATCGACGACCCGAACGTGGTGCTGATCTTCGAGGAATGGCGCGATCAGGAGGCGCTCACTGCGCACTTCGGGGCACCGCACATGGCGGTGTTCCAGCAAGCGATCGCCGGGTTCTTCACCGGAGCGCCGTCGGTCTCGCGCTACGAAGTCACGACCAAGGGCCCGCTGCGCTGA
>JAYTSB010000177.1:0-5771 GCA_043745825.1 Actinomycetota bacterium
TCATCTCCACGGACCCGGGCTTCACCGTCGCGGGCACGACGTTCATCGCCGTCGGCTTCACCGTCTTCGGTTTGGCGCAGTCGCTGACGGCGCTGGCCCGGCGCCGGCACTGGCGACCTGCAGCCGCCAGATCGATGCGCGTGGTCGGCTGTGTCGGGATGCTGCCGCTGTTCCTCGCCGCCGGAGGTGTGATGGCCCCCACAGTCATCGCCGGTGGACTTGCGTTGTGGCGCTCGGACTGGCCGCGCTGGGTGAGGTTGCTGTTGTTCCTTCTGGCGATGGCACCCGTAATCTTCGTCAGCCGACAGATCGTCGGTGACTTCGGCTGGGACCTGCGCACCATCGTCGGCATCACCGGCCTGCTCGGCGTGTACGTCTGCATCGTCTGCGCCACTCGCACCACGCTGATGCGGCCGCTGCGCCCAGGACGCCTCCGCTGGTTGGCGCTGATCGTCGGCGCAGCCGTAGTGCTGCTCGCGATCGCCCAGGTGGGCATCCGCTGATCGTTGAGGCCCGAGGGCTCCGCAATGCTCGAGGCGTTTCCGGGCGTCGCTGACCGGTCACCTAACCTGGCCTCGATGAGCAACCTCCCGCCGCCGGCACGGATCGCCTCGGCAGCCCCGGCGTCACTGCGGCTCACCGCCGTGACCAACGCGGCGACGGCGTGGTCCGGTCAGCTGATCGACCTCGGCGGACGCAACACGCTGCTCTACTACCGCGACCTCAGGGCAGGGACGCTGGATCTCACCGCCGCCGCGCCCGGTGCGCTGGCCGGACTGCTCGACGGCCGCACCACCCGTCTGTCTGCGCTGTTCCCCGGCGACGCCCTGGCCGAGGCGGCCCGGCGGGCGCGCACCGTCGCCGCCAAGGGGCGGGAGAACTTCGAAGAGCGCGGGCTGTCCACGCTGTACGTGGCGTGTGGCATGGCG
This sequence comes from Actinomycetota bacterium, assembly GCA_043745825.1. GTDB lineage: Bacteria > Actinomycetota > Acidimicrobiia > Acidimicrobiales > Ilumatobacteraceae > WLMZ01. The sequence goes on from JAYTSB010000177.1 coordinate 930, forward strand.
ACGTGGGATCCGCAGGGCACGACCGTGGCCACACCAGCGGCGCCCGTCCTGCTTGCCCAGATGTCCTTGAAGCCGGTTGGCGCGCTGGAGGCCGACTTCGAACTCGCGGTGACCGATGAGTGGGAACCCAACCCCACGCTGCTGCACCTGCTGCGTACCTCGTACGAGGTGGAGGTCCATGCCGATGACCTTCTCACTGCGATCGACAGCGCCGGTGGGCGGCTCGAAGCCGCCGGCGAGGCGCTGGCGTCGGCTGTCGGAGACCTTCGCGGATTCGCTGTGTCGGCGCGCACGGTTGCCGGCAACTTCTCCTACGCCAAGCAGCCGATGGTGCTGGACCTGGAGTCCGCCGTCGACGTCATGGCGGCCAACGACCTCATCGCCGCCCTGGCCGGTGACCGCGATGCGATCGCGACGCTGCGTGATGCGCAGATCGGCGTGGGCCTGGACGAACCCGATCGCATCCCGCCGGCTGAGGAGTTCCTCGCCATCGATGCCGATGCGTCGCAGCACTTCGTGATCAATGCCGCAGTTCACGGCGGCAACCTCGTGGTGCAGGGCCCACCCGGCACGGGCAAGTCGCAGACCATCGCCAATCTGATCGCCGCACTCTCGGCGCGCGGGCGCAGCGTGTTGTTCGTGGCCGAGAAGCGCGCCGCGATCGATGCCGTGGTCAACCGCCTGAATCGAGCGGGCTTGGGCGACCTCGTGCTCGATCTCTACGGCGGGGGTGGCAGCCGCCGCAAGATGGCGGCCGAGCTGCGCCGTGTGTACGACGGCACGGCCACGGTGCCACCGGTGCATCGTGAGGGTGACAATGCCCGCCTCGTGGATCTGCGCACCCGACTGAACCGGCACGCGGCCGCGCTGCATGCGCCCCGTGCGCCATGGCAGGTGAGCGTGTACGAGCTGCAGGCCCGACTCACCGGTGTGCCGAGCGCGTTGCACGCACCGATGCGAATAGCCGCCGGGCCGCTTGCTGGCGTGGAATTGGCCGCGCTCCGCCGGGTGGCCGATGCGCTGGCCGATTGGGTCACCACGGGCGGGCCCGCAGTGGAGCGGCGCGCCACGCCTTGGGCGCATGCGGCTACCACCGTCACCGACGGTGCAACGGCGGAGGCGGCATTGACCACCGCCCGTACCCTCGCCAACGAGACGCTGCCGGCGGCCGCGCGCCAGCTGGACGCGGCGGTGGCGGCCACGGGGCTGCGCCGGCCGGCCACCGTGGCGATGTGGGCCGAGACTCTTGGCCTGCTGCACCAGGTGGCCGGCGTGCAGAGCCGCCTACAACCAACGATCTGGACGATGGATCTCGCTTCGCTGGCCGCTGACATGCAGCCCGCCACGGCGGGCGGGTTCGGCCGGTTCGTTGCCGGGCTGTTCAACGGGCGCTTCCGCTCGGCACGCAAGCAGCTCGCCACACTTGCCGTTCAGCCGTGCACCCCGCAGGATCTGCACGCCACCGTCGCCCTCGCCGGCACCGCCCGGGCGACGTGGATCGCGCAGCGCACCGATGGCGGCGGGCCACGCCTGCCTGCGGATCTCGCCGGTGCGTCCGCGGCTTACGAGCGGTTCAGCAGTGAGCTCGGCACGCTTGGCGGGTATCTCGGCAGCAGCCTCGTCGGGAGCGATCTGTTGGGGACGGCGCACATCCTCGATGCGTTGCTGGCCGATGCGAACACGCTGTACCGGCTTCCCAAGCTGCACGAACTGACGACTGTGATCGACGGCAACGGCTTTGGCGCGGTGCGCCGGTTCGCGGCCGAAAGAGATCTCGACCCTGCCGCCGGCCGTCAGCTGGTGGAGTACGCGTGGTGCGCGTCGGTGCTGGAGCAGATCCAGCTCGCCGATCCGGACATCGGTGCGTTCGACGGCTCCACACACAGCGGCTATGTCGCCGAGTTCGGCCATGCGGATCGCAACCAGATCAGCGCCGGCGCAGCCAAGGTTCGTCGGGCCGTTGCGGAACATCTCGTCGAGGTGCGCAACGCGCATCCAGACGCCGACGCGCTCGTGGCTGCGGAGGTCCGCAAGAAGACCCGCCACCGCACGCTGCGCGAGCTGACCCAGATGGCACCCGAGGTGTTGCTCGCGCTGAAGCCGTGCTGGGCGATGAGCCCGCTGGCGGTCTCACAGCTGCTCGATGCCACGCCACTGTTCGACGTGGTGATCTTCGACGAGGCCAGCCAAGTGCCGCCTGCCGACGCGATTCCGGCGTTGATGCGAGCCCGGCAAGCCATCGTGGCAGGTGACTCCAAGCAGCTGCCGCCCACTGCGTTCTTTGCCTCGACCGCCACCGACGACACCGATGCCAGCGCAGCCGGAAACCTCACCGTCGGCACCGAGTCCGTGCTCGACGCAATGGCGAACATCATCACTGCCGGCTCGATGACACTGCGCTGGCACTACCGCAGCCGCGACGAGCGGCTCATTGCGTTCTCGAACGCCCAGTCGTCGCTGTACGACTGGCAGATGGTCACGTTCCCCGGCACCACCGGCACCGACGCAATCCGCCACATCCACGTGCCGTGGACCGCGGAGGGCGTCAATGCCGGCGACCCCGGGGCATCACCAACGGCCGAGGTGCAGCGGGTCGTGGCGCTGGTGGCTGATCACGCTCGAACGCATCCCGAACGCAGCCTGGGCGTGATCGCGATGGGCATCGAGCACGCCGAGCGGATCAACGAGATGCTGCGCCGCGCCCGCCACGAGGATGCCGTTGTGGACGACTGGTGCAACTCGCGACATCCCGACGAGCCGCTGTTCGTGAAGAACCTGGAGCGCGTGCAGGGCGACGAGCGCGACGCCATCATCCTCTCGGTCGGCTACGGCAAGAATGCCAACGGAGTGATGCAGTACCGCTTCGGCCCGATCAACGCCGAGGGCGGCGAGCGCCGGCTGAACGTTGCCGTCACCCGGGCGCGATCGCAGATGACGGTGGTGTCGTCGTTCCTTCCCACGGACCTGGATCCGCAGAAACTGCGCAGTGAGGGTGCGCAGATGCTCGGCCGGTACATCGCCTACGCCGCGTCGGGCGGCGGCGACCTCGGCCCGGTCCGGCGCGAGCATCCGCCGCTGAACCCGCTCGAGGCCGACATTCGCGACCGCTTGCAGGCGGCCGGAGTTCCACTCACTGCCCAACTTGGCGTGTCTGGCTACTACATCGATCTCGCAGCCAGGCATCCGCATCGGCCCGGTCGGTACGTGCTGGCCATCGAGGCCGATGGAGCCAGCTACCACGCGAGCGCGACGGCTCGTGAGCGTGACCGCCTGCGTCAGGAACACCTCGAACGGCTCGGTTGGCGCTTCCACCGGATCTGGTCCACCGACTGGTTCCGCGATCGCGAGAGCGAGATCATCACCGCCGTCGCCGCATGGCAGGCCGCATGCAGCGCCACGGACGCGGCCGACGCGGCGGCGCCACAGCCTGCGATCCCGGCGACCGTTACCGCATGGGCAGCGCCCGTCATGGCCGCGTTGTCGCTCGCTCCGCCGGTGTGCACCGATGCACGGCGCAGCGTTGCGCGCCCGCGCCTGGAGCCGGGTCAGCCGATCGGTGAGTACACCGACACCGAGCTCGTTGCAATCGTCAGGTGGGTGGCCTCCGACGGGCTGCTGCGCACGGACGGCGAGCTGCACACCGAGGTGCGCGAGGAGATGGGCTTTCAGCGGCGCGGGACGGTGATCGTCGAGCGGCTCCACCAGGCGATCGCCGAGTTCCGCCGGCGCGACGATGCGTGAGCGATCCGCTCCGATGCCAGGGTCAGGCGCCCGACTCCACCACGAAGCTCACGACCGTGGTCGCGCCGCCCCCCACGTTGAGGGTGGCGAAGCGGCTCGCACCCTCCACCTGATAGTCGCCGGCGCGGTCACTGACCTGCTTGGCGGCGTCCCAGAGCATGCGCACTCCGGTGGCGCCGACGGGATGACCGAGGCCGATCAAGCCACCGCTCGGGTTGATCGGCAGCGCACCGTCGTGAGCGATGGTTCCATCCTCGATCGCCTTCCAGCTCTCGCCCGGCGACGTGAGGCCGAAGTGGTCGATGGCCATGTATTCGGTCATCGAGAAGCAATCGTGGGTCTCGATCCCGTCGAGCTGATGCACGTCGGGTACGCCAGCACGGGCGAGCGCGTCGGTGATGGCCTGGTGCACGTGCGGCAGCACGTACGGGTTGCCCTCGCTGCGACGGATCTTGGCGTCGAAGCTCAACGACGCCGTGCGATGACCCCAACCGGTGATGCGCGGCAGATCGGCGAGCGTCAGCCCGTGGGCTCGACAGTGAAGTTCGGCGAAGCGTTCTGACGCCAGCACCACGCCGGCCCCGCCGTCGGTGACCTGACCGCAGTCCTGCCGGCGCACCCGACCTTCGACGACCGGGTTGGCCTGGTCATCCTCGGTGAAGCTGCGCTCGTCGAATTGCCAGGCGCGGGTGTGCGCGTTCGGGTTGCGCTTGGCGTTCTCGGATTTGTCTGTGCAATGGCGGCGAGGTGCTCGTACTGCACGCCGAAGCGCTGGTCGTACACGTCGATCAGCTTGTCGAACATGTACGGCCACATGAATCGGGCCTCCTGGCCCTCGTGGCCGACCCACGCTGCGGCGCCGAGGTGGCGAGCCGCAGTGTCGCCCGGAACGTTGCGCTGCTGCTCGGCACCGATCACGAGCGCTGAGTCATACCGCCCGGCCTCGATCTCCGCCATCGCCGCGAGCACGGCGATGCTGCCCGAGGCGCACGCAGCCTCGTGGCGCGAGGCGGGGATGCCCCACAGGGAGGCGTCCACCGTGGCGGGCATCGCACCGAGCTGGCCCTGCCCGGTGAACAGCTGTCCAAAGGCGTTGCCGAC
>JAYTSB010000178.1:0-5864 GCA_043745825.1 Actinomycetota bacterium
CGCCGACCTGCGCGGCGAGGAGCCCACCACGGTCGGCGCGGACGAGGACATCGTGACAGCGTGGAACGGCGCGCGCGATCAGTTCGTGTCGACCGTTGCCACGGCGGATCTGTCCCAGAACGTCAACGGCCCGTTCGGACCGATGCCGGCAGAGCAGCTGATCGGTCGCTTCGTCAGCACCGACGTCCTCGTGCACTCCTGGGACCTCGCTCGCGCGACGGGCGGTGACGAGCGGCTCGATGAGAACACCGTTGCGGCCGCATACTCCGGTCTGAAGCCGATGGATGCGATGATCCGCCGTCCGGGCGTGTTCGGCGACAAGGTGGTCGCCCCCGCTGATGCGGACCTGCAGACCGAGTTCCTCAGCTTTCTCGGCCGCGAGGTGTAACCACGACCAGCTCAGCCGGACTCAACCGGGCTCAGCTGAGTTCGGCGATGGCTGCGCGCACCGTGTCAGCGAACACGAGGATGCCGTCGGCGTTGGGGTGCACACCGTCGTGGGTGAGGATGCCGCCCTTCGACTTCGTCACCTGCTGGTACCACTCGCCGACCGTGGCGTGTCCGCGGTCCTTGAGCGCCTTACGCACGAGCAGGTTGAACCGTTCGCAGTCCTTCAGTTGATCGTCGCGATAGGTGCTCACCCAGACCAGCGGAACGGACGCAGGAATCGCCGCCAACACGTCGTCGATGAGGGCCTGATACTCCTCGTCGGTGGTGTAGAGGCCTGCGTCGTTGGTGCCGAGAGCGATGACCCACATCTCCGGCGGGGCGGACGCCTGGATGAACCGAACCACATCGAGACCGGGGATCGGCTTCTTCCTGCCCATCTTGATTCGCCGGCTCGGCTCGGCGTTGACGGTGACGCCGGCGAAGCCCATCTGTTTGAGCACTGCCTCGACGGCGTCCTTCGACAGCGCCGTGATGCTGTCGCCCACCATGACGATCGAGGCCGGCACCGCAGCCGACCCGGCGTCGCCCGATGCCCCCGATCCGCCGGACGACGTCCCATTGCCGCCGTTTCCGGATGGATTCGCGCCACCGCCACCGCTGGTCTGCGCAGCGTCTGATGAACAGGCCGCAAGCAGCGTTGCGACGCCACCCAGCACAAGCGTTCTGCGAGTGATCAACACGGCATCAGTCTGTAGCACGCCGGCGGCTTCCGGACCGCGGATGACCGTGACCGATGACCCGAGCGGTGTCACCAGGGCCGTGTCACCCGAGCGAGAACGGGACCATGTTGTGGAAGCTGCGGATCGCCCAGGTCTCGTCCCGTTCGAGGATGACAGCGAAGGCGTGTGTTCCGAGCTCGCCGAAGCTCGAGATCACGGTGGCCGCGGCCTCGATCGTTGCAACTCCAGGAGCAATCTCTGTCGTACGAAGCGAGTCGACCCGCATCGTCGACCCTTGGTAGACGGACCCGAAGATCTCGTCGTGATGCGTGGCGATGTGAGCTCTGCCTCGGACCACGTCGCCCACAATGTTGACGAAGTCGGCGTCGTGGGTGAACTGCGACGCGAACGCGTCACCATCGCCCATCGACCACGCCGTCTGAAGCTTTGTCATGATCTCGTGCGCTGCAATGTCGGCGGTCATCACAGAACCGTAACCCACGCCCCCGGACCTGCGCGGCGGTGCGGGTCGTTCAGTCTGCCAGCTGCTGGATCCGCCTGGAGATGCGCGTGTGGTCCACCAGCCGTGCATCGACATCGGGGCTGACCAGCCGACCGTCGCGCACGATGAACCGCCCGTGCACCACGGTGTGCCGCGCCGAAGTGGGTCCGCAGCGCAGCCACGCCTCGATCGGGTCGGCGACGGCACCTGCGTAGGTGGGACCCGTCAACGACCACACCGCCACATCACCGGCGGCACCCACGCTGAGCGTGCCGATCTCCCCGATTCGTCCGAGGCAGCCGGCGCCACCGATCGTCGCGCACTCCAGCGCCATGCGCGCGTCCGCGGCATCGGCCCCGTTGCGCAGTTTCGCCAGCAGCATCGCCTGGCGGGCCTCCAGCCACAGCGAGCCGGAGTCGGCCGAGGACGATCCGTCCACGCCGAGGCCCACGTGCATGCCTGCGGCGCGCATGTCAACGACGGGCGCAAGTCCCGAGGCCAGGATCAGGTTGCTGCTCGGGCAGTGGGCCGCGCCCACCCCGGCGGCCCCGAGGCGGTGGACCTCGTCGTGATCGGGCATCACGCAGTGGGCCACCCATGTGCGATCCGAACACCAGCCGGTGCGCTCCAAGTACTCCATCGGCCGGCATCCGAACGTGGCGAGCGAGAAGGCGTCGTCCTCGCTGTTCTCGGCGAAGTGGGTGTGCAGACGTACGTCGAGCCGCTGAGCGAGCTCGGCCGAGCGCACCATCAGATCCTCGGTGACGCTGAACGGCGAGCACGGGGCGAGAGCGATGCGCACCATCGCGCCGTGGGTGCGGTCGTGGTAGCGGTGCACCGCCAGCTCGCTCTCGGCCAGGATCGTGTCGTCGTCCTGCACGACGTTGTCGGGTGGCAGGCCACCGTCTTTCACGGACCGCGACATCGAGCCGCGGGTGGGGTGGAATCGCATGCCCAGGTCCTGGGCCGCGGCGATCTCCGCAGCGAGCAGATCGCCGGCGCCGTGCGGATGCAGGTACAGGTGGTCGGTGGACGTGGTGCAGCCGCTGAGCGCAAGTTCGGCCAGACCCACCCATGCCGAGGTGAACACCGCCTCCTGGTCGATGCCGGCCCACAGCGGGTACAGGGACTGCAGCCAGCCGAACAGCGGCGCTCTCGTCATCGGCGGAAACGCGCGGGTGAGGTTCTGGTACAGGTGGTGATGGGTGTTGATCAGTCCGGGCGTCACGAGGCAGTCGGCGGCGTCGATGGCCTCGATTGCCACCGGCATCGGATCTGCTGAGGCTCCGACGCCGCTGATCAACCCGTAAGTGACGGCGACCCATCCACCGGGCAGCTCACGGCGCATCGGGTCCACCGTTGCGACGAGCCGGGCATTGTGGATGAGGAGGTCAGCGGTTGCGGGTGGCGCCTGCATGGCACGAGTCTCACACCCTGGGGGACTCAGATCAGCGAGTCGAGGATCTCGCCCACCTGCTCGGCGGTCGTCCGCGGGTGCACGAAACAGAAACGCAGCACCGTCTCACCGTTCCACCCCGTGGGTACCACGAACGACGCGCCGTCGAGCAGTTGCTGATCGCTCCACGCCTGGTATTGCGACGCATCCCAACCCAGGCGCCGGAACAGCAGCACCGACAGATCGGGCTCCATCAGCAGCTCCAGATGCTGCGCGTCGCGGATCATCTGCGCTGCGGACACGGTCACCGCCAGCGTTGCATCGACGGCTTCGGCGTAGGCGTCGGTGCCGTAGGTGGCCAGGCTGAACCAGAACGGCAAGCCGCGGGCGCGCCGGCTGAGGTGGTGCGCGTAGTCGCTAGGGTTCATCTCGTGCAGCGGTGCGCCATTGCCGTGCAACACGTCGAGGTACTCGGCGTGCTGGGTGTGCGCGGCTCGGCCGATCTCGGGATCGCGATAGATGAGCGCGCAGCAGTCGAACGGCGCGTACAGCCACTTGTGCGGGTCCACGATGAAGCTGTCGCAACGTTCGATGCCGGCGAACTTGGGTCTCGCTGCCGGCGAGCACAGCCCTGCGGCACCGTATGCACCATCGACGTGGAACCACACACCGAGCTCGGCGGCGATGCGCCCCGCGCCATCGAGGTCGTCGATCACGCCCGCGTTGGTGGTGCCCGCGGTGGCGACCACGACGAAGACACGGCCGCGGTCGACTGGATCCAGCTGATCCACCGTGGCCCGCAACGCGGCCTCATCCATGCGACCGCGCTCGTCAGCCGCAACCTCGATGACGTCTGCATCCATCGCCCGCGCCGCCGACGCAATGGACGAATGCGAGCCGGTGGATGCCAACATCAACCCACGGACACGGTCGTTGCGACCCTCGGTGCGGTGTCGCCAGTCGAACCGGGCTGCGATCAGTGCGCTCAGGTTGCCGTTGGTACCACCGCTGACGAAGACGCCGCCGGCTCCGGCCGGCAGGCCGGCAAGGTCGGCGATCCAGCGCAGCGCTTGGTTCTCGGCGAACACGGCACCCGCACCCTCCATCCACGATCCGCCGAAGATGCTGCTTGCGCCGACCACGAAATCGAACAGGATGGATGCCTCGGTGGGTGCTGCCGGGACGAACGACAAGAACTTGGTGTGGTCGGTGCTGATGGTGGCCGGAGCGAGCACGTCGCGGAACAGCGCGAGCGCCTGGATGCCACCGATGCCCTCCGGTGTGATGGTCTGCCCGACCGCCGCGAGGAGCTCGTCGTAGCTGCGAGACCGATCGAGCGGTGGCGGATCCAGACGTACACGCTCGACCGAGTAGCGAACGATGGCCTCCGTCAGGGCCGACATGGCCGCATCGTGCGAATGCACTAGACGTTCAGGTCGACGAGTTCGCTGCCCTCATTGCGGGCTTCGCCGTCCTTGGACAGCAACTGGCCGAGCAGCGCAGCCAGCACCGCAAAGGACATGATCACCACAACAGGGAGCAACAGCAGGACGAGGACGATCGCGATGGCACCGGGCACTCGGTCAGCCTAACCGCGGTGTCCGCCGGGGTGCCACCGTGGCCCGCTGTGTTACCTGTTGCGGTGCCTGATTCGGTGACTGATTCGGTGCCTGTTGTGGCGTGGCGGCGACCGCCGACCAGACAAGCCGGGCAGTGCGCCGCGCCCAGTCTCGCGGCGGCCGCTCGCCGGCGAGCGCAAAGGCGTACCAGCTACCGGTGAGCGAGCTGACGGCGAGGTCGATGTCGGCATCTGCGGCGAGCTGGCCGTTCGCCACCCCTCGCCGCAACAAGGCGCGAAATCGCGCCCTGCGGGGGTGCACGACGCGCGCCCGGAAGGCGGCCACGAGCTCGGGATCGGTGGAGCCGATGAGCATCGTCCCGACCATGGACAACCCGTCCGGCCGGCTCACCCCGTGGCGAAAGGCCTCCAGCTCGTCCACCAGATCCTCGAACGGGTCGTCGGTGTCCGCACGGCGCGCTGCGTCCGCTATCGAGGCGATGGCTGCGGTGGCGAGGTCAGCCTTGCTCGGCCAGCGGCGGTAGACGGCCTGGCGCGATGTGCCCGCGTCTCGGGCCACCGCCACGAGCGACAGGCCGCGGTAGCCGTCCCGGGCGAGGTGCCGCAGCGTGACCTCCAGAAGACGTGCGTCGATGTCCTCGTCGCGTGGGCGTCCACGGGGAGGTGGCATCACGAACACCCTCTGACCGTAGCGTGATCCTCGCTCGGGAATAACAATCCAGTGTTGTATTGTTACTCACCGCATGACGAACACGACCTCACCCTCAGTTACCAAGTCCATCGCGGTCATCGGCGCCGGCCGGGTCGGCTCAACGCTCGGGCGGCGCTGGTCCGCGCTGGGCCACCACGTCGTGTACGGGGTGCGCGATCCATCCGACCCGAAGCACTCGGTGCTCGGGCCCTACGTCGCCACGGTTGCACGCGCCGTGGTCGGAGCGGACATCGTTCTGGTCGCGCTGCCTTGGGAGGCGGTGCAGGCCACACTCACCGGGCTGGAACTGGGCGATGCCGTGGTGATCGACGCCACCAACCCCCTGGCTGTGAAAGCCCGTGAGCTCGCCCAGCACCCAGAGCTCTCCGGCGCCGAGCTGATCACCGGATGGACCGGCAGCCACCGCGTGGTCAAGGCGTTCAACACCACCGGCTCCGCCAACATGGCCGATCCCGGCTACCCGCAGGCACCGGCGCTCATGCTCGTGGCCGGCGAGGATGCCGAGGCCAAAGGCGCAGTGCTCGAGCTCGCCGGCGAACTGGGCTTCGACGCCGCCGATGCCGGCG
>JAYTSB010000179.1:0-2937 GCA_043745825.1 Actinomycetota bacterium
AAGCCCGCGCGCAGCAGCGGAAATGCTGCCGGCATCGGCCATCGCCACGACGTAACGGAGTTGGCGGAGATTGAGGTCCTCCGGTCGCCCGGACACAGCACGGTCAGACACAGGAAGGTCAGACATAGAGAAATCCTATGTCATCTCCGGTGTTACGGTTTTCTCCCATGACCTTGACCGACGTATCCACCACCGACCAGCTGCTCGCGATCGTCGACGAGCTCGGCCCCCGGTTCCGCAGTCGGATGCGCGAGCTGGACCACACGTCCACCTTTCCGTTCGAGAACTTCGCCGAGGCCACCGCAGCCGGGCTGAATCGCCTGTGCGTGCCGGTCGAGGACGGCGGTTTCGGCTACTGGATGCCGGGCAACTTCAGCGGTCTCTATCGCATCCTCGAGCGGCTGGCTTACTGGGACTCCAACACGGCCCAACTCCTCCAGGTGCACAACCACGCGGCGGGCATCATTGCCTGGCACTCCACACCCGCCCAGCGCGCCCACTTCATGCCCGACATCGTCGGGGGTGCCTATTGCGCGTCACTCGGCTCGGAGGCGCACATCTACGAGAACGGCGCCGAACACCTCGACTCCGAGCTGCGTCGGGTGGAGGGCGGCTACCGGCTGAACGCCCGCAAGGCGTTCACGTCCGTATCCGCGATTGCCAAGTACCTGATGGTGTGGGTGGCCGTCGAAGGCGACGCACCGTACGCGAACCGGATGCTGTTCGCAGTCGTGCCGAAGGACTCCCCCGGCGTGGAGATGATCGACGACTGGGAGATGCTCGGAATGCGCAGCACCGTCTCGTGCGGCATTCGGTTCAACGATGTCTTCGTGCCCGACTTCAACGTGGTTGGTACGCCGGGTGGCTGGGTGGAGAACGATCCGCGCACGTTTTCCTGCGCCTACGCAGCGAACCATCTGGGCGCGGCACAGGCTGCGTTCGACTTCATCTGCGAGTACGTCCGCGACCGCGCCGACCTGCGGGACTCCGAGGCCGTCAAGGTGCGCCTCGGACGCATGGATGCCCAGCTCTATGCCGCCCGCTCCGGTTTGGCGGCTGCGGCGGCACGCCTGGACCGCGGCGACGACTATGACGCTGCCGAGGCGGACGCCGTGCGCACGATGCACCTCTGCAAGAGCGCCGTGCTCTCCATCCCCTACGAGGGCTTCGACATCGTCGGCGCCCGCGCGGCACACGAGCGCTACCCGCTCGGGCAGATGATGCGCGACGCCCGCACGTTCACGCTGCACTTCCGCGACGACCTGTACGTGCAGCGCCTGGCGGAAATGGCACTGGGCAAGGGGTTCTCGGCCAAGAAGGCCCGCGGGGGCTCGACCCCCTTCGACCAGTCCAGCGCCGGCGCCTGATGGAGCCACATCCCGACACGGCACTGCTGATGGAGGTCTGCTCGATCGATTCCATCTGGGGTCGTGAGCGTGAACTGGCCGAGCACCTCGCGACGCGCCTGCGCGAGTGGGGCTGCGACGAGGTCGCGCTCGTCGAGTCGATGCCCAACCGCCCATCGGTCGGCGCCCGCCTGCGCGGCGCCGGCGGCGGCCGCTCGCTCGTGCTCAACGGGCATCTCGACATCTACGAGCTGAGCAGCGACTGGACGCGCGACCCGTTCACGCCGACGTTGGAGGACGGCCGCGTCTACGGCGCTGGCATCGCCGACATGAAGGCGGGCACCGCTGCCGCGTTGGCGGCGGTGCGGCGGGTTGCCACCAGTGGTGTGCGGCCGGCGGGCGATGTGATCTTCCAAGGCGTGTCGTGCCACTTCGAAGGCGGCGTCGGCACGCGCTCGCTGTGCGCCGCCGGCTTCGTCGCTGACGCGGCTGTGGACTGTGAGCCGTCGAGCAACACCATCGGCATCGCCCACCGCGGCGCGGCGTACCTCACCATCACGACGCGTGGCAAGCAGGCGCACACCACGTACAAGCATCTCGGCCTCAACGCGATCGAGACGATGGAGCCGATCCTGGCCGGCCTGCGCCGGTTGGAGTCCGAGCTGCCGTATGAGCCGCACGAGCTGCTGCCGGGCGGGCCGATCCTCAACGTCGGCACCATCAGCGGCGGCACCAAGCACAACCAGGTGCCCGACCGTTGCACGGTGAGCCTCGACATCCGCCTGTTGCCGAGTCAGGACCCGTACGACGTGAAGCGACGGGTGGAGGAGATGGTGGAGCGGTTGCGCATCGAGACGGACCCACGCATCGATGCGGTCGTCGAGTTCAGTGAGCACTGGCTCAGCGGACCACGCCACGCATATGAGATCGATGCCCACGCACCAGTGGTGGCTGCACTGGATGCGGCGGTCCGGTCCGTCACCGCGGCCGAGCCGGAATATCGCGGCGTGCCGTTCTGGTGCGACATCGTCGCGCTCCGCGAATTCGGCGTGCCCGGCGTGAACTTCGGCCCCGGCGATCCGCCGTACAACTTCGCCGACGAGTACGTGTTCGAGGACCAGTTCCTCCAGGCTGTCGCCGTGTACGAGGCGATGATCCGGGAATGGTGCGGATGAACGACCTCGACATCGTCAACGCCGCAGCGTTGTGCCGCATCAGCGACGACGGCAGCCCGCGACGCGGGGCCACCCAGGGTCGGCTGGACATCGTCGCCGATGGTGCGGTGTCCATCCGCGACGGCGTCGTGGTCGCAGTCGGCACCACAAACGAGGTGCTCGCGTCCCACGGTCGCGATGGTGCTCCCACCATTGATGCAACCGGCAAGACCGTGGTGCCGGGCCTGGTGGAGTGCCACAGCCATCCCATCTTCGACGGCGAACGCCACGACGAGTACGCCGAGCGCCTGGGCGGGGCGAGCCTGGCCGAGGTCGCTGCCCGCGGTGGCGGCATCTGGCGCAGCGTCGTGGCCACGCGGGCCGCCGACGACGAGACGCTGATCCGCCGTCTCGGGGTCGCGTACGCGCGCGTGCTC